>JBJTAZ010000324.1:0-4723 GCA_046091085.1 Nitrospiraceae bacterium | reverse complement strand
GAGCAGCAGCGGGTGGCGGTCGCGCGCGCCCTGATGCAACGGCCGGCGATGGTGCTGGCCGACGAGCCGACCGGCAATCTGGACACGCACACGGGCGAGGCGCTGTTTGCGCTCCTGCGAAAAATGAACCGCGAACGCGGCATCACCTTCGTCATCGTCACCCATAACGACAAACTCTCCGCGCAGGCCGATCGGATCGTCCGGATGGAAGACGGCGCGATCGCCGGTTCATAATGTCGGTGGCCCGCCGGAAAGTCTGAAAGTTGCCACGTCGTCAAGGCAGGGCTTCGGGCGTGACGATGTGCTGGAGGTGACGGCCGCTTTCAGCAGCCTGCTAGGACGGCTTGACCCGCTCGTAGACCTTCCCCTCGATGAAGACCTGCAGCAGTTGGGCATCCATCTTCCCGTGCTTGACCTCATCGTCCAAAATCGCCAGCGCTTTGGACACGGGCACGGCCGGCTTGTAGGGCCGGTCCGATGCGGTCAAGGCGTCGTAGATGTCGCTGATCGTCATCATGCGGGTCTGGACTGAAATCGTCTCGCCGGGAACCTGGCGCGGGTAGCCGCTGCCGTCCAGCTTTTCGTGATGGCCGTATGCGATGACCGGAATGTTCTTGAGGCTCTTAGTCCAGGGAATGGTCGACAGAAATTTGTAGGTGTGCGTGACGTGGCTCTCGATCTCCAGCCGCTCTTCGGTCGTCAGGCTGCCCTTGGGAATGGACAGGGTAATGACTTCGTCCGGCGTGAGGTAGGATTGTGGAGTCGTAAAATAATTGTACTGCATCCGCGCAATGTCGTTCAGACGCTCGAATCCACCCTGCTGAAGAACCGACGGCTTGTTGCACTGCAGCAGAAACGCCAACACACCGTCCGTTTCGGCCACCTGCCGCGCCAGCTCCTCGTCCACCTCCGCAAGGAGCGAGGCCGTCGCCTGCCGGTCGCCGGACATCAGGAGATCCACCTTTCTCCTCAACGCCTGGACTTCCAGGGTGCGCTTGATGAAATCGAATCGCGCCTTGAGCGCCGCGAGCTGCTCGGGCATCAGCTTATTGGCCTTCACCAGCACGTGTTCGCGCACGCCGACCTTGCCGAAGTCGTGGAGGACCGCAGCGTAGCGGAGCTCTTTCATCTGGTCGTAGTTGAACGTGACCGAAGCGTAGGGTCCGGAATCCGCCCGGTCCAGCACCTCCGCCAACCCGCAGGTCAGGACCGCCACGCGGCCGCTGTGACCGCTGGTGGTCGGGTCCCGGCTTTCGATCGCGACCACGCTGGCCGAGATGAAGCCCTCGAAGAGATTGATGATCTCTTCGTACAGATTCGCATTCTCGATCGCGATCCCGACCTGGTGCCCCAGGCTCACGAAGTCCTGCAGATCCTCGTCGCTGAACAGGCCCCCGTCCTTCTTGTTGATCGCCTGCAGCACGCCCAGCAACTTGTCCCGCGCCTTGACCGGCACGCAGATCATGTTGCGCGTCAGGTACCCGCTTTTTTTGTCCGCCCCCGGGTTGAAACGCGGATCGCCGTAACAGTCGTTGATGATTTCCGGCTCGCCGGTCTTCGCAACGTGGCCGGCGATCCCCTGCCCCACCTTCAGGCGGATCTCGCGGACCCCTTCGCCTTTCTCGCCCAAGGCGACCTCGAAATACAGCTCCTGGGCCGGCTCATCCATCAACAGCAGGGAGCCGGCTTCCGCGTCCATGATGAACGTGCTGGCCTCGATCGCCTTCTTTCTGATCTCCGCCTGGTTCAGGCTGGAGTTCAGGACCTGGCTGACCTCCTGAAGTTTCTTCAACTGTTTGATCTTCCGCTCATGGCTCTGGAACAGGCGGGAGTTATCGAGCGAAATCGCAACCTGATTGGCCAGGCTCAAGAACTCCAGCAGGTCCCAGTTGCTGAAGGGCCGCCCGTCCAGCTTGTTCACCGCTTCGAGCACCCCCAACGTCTTGCCGTGGGCCCTGACCGGCACGGCCAGCAGCGTCTTGGTCCGGAAACCGGTCTGCTCGTCCACATGATGGGCCACGCGATCGTCATGCTGCGCATCGTTGACGATCAGCGGCTGGCCGCTGCTTGCCACCAATCCCGCCACGCCTTCGCCCATTTTCAATCGAATGGCTTTCAGTTGCAGCCCCTTCTCGCCCACGGCCACCGCAAAGTTGAGCTGCCCGGTCTGCTGGTTGAGCAGCAGGAGCGAGCCGGCCTCGGCCTCGACCAGTTGCGCGGCGCCTTCGACCGCGCGCCGGAGGACTTCCGATTCGTCCAGGGTCGAGTTCAAGATTTCGCTGACCTGTTCCATCTGCTTGATCCGGACGATCTTCTGCGCGTACTTTTCCGCCAGCCGACTGTGATCCAGTCCCGCCGCAAGCCTGCTCGCGACAAACTCCAACAGGCCCAGCGCCGTCCCTTCCCGATTCTTGCTGGGCGACAGGCCGAATACGACCAATACCCCCTCCACACGACTCCCCGGCTTGAGCGGATAGGCCACCATGTCCTCGGTCACAATCGGTGCGTTAGCCGCAGCCGCCCGCGCAACGATCTTCTCCCTCGCCTCGGCATCCGCCTTGGCCACCAGGCCGCAATCGGCCACGCAACGGAGCGTGCCCGTCTGTTCGTCGCGCACGCAGGCCCAGGCCCCCTCCATGCCGCTCACCTCCAACAGCACCTCCAGACACGACCGGGCCACGTCCGTCAAGGCCCGTCCGCTGCCCATGGCTTCGAGGATCACCTGCTGCACATGTTGGGGAATGCCGCCAGCAATGGACGCCCCATGGGCCGTCAGGGCCTGCTTGACGCGAGCTTTGGTCGCGCGGCGCCCTGGGATTGCCGCGGCAACCTTGCGCGTGCTGGCCGCCGAACGCGGCTGGCGATTATTTTTCTGGGGGTTTTTCGGATTGGCTGAAGCCATGCGACGTGCTCTCGCTCCGAGGCGGCTATGCCGACGTGGCGGCCGCACCGGCCATGGCGGATTTCAAGGACCGGGCGAATTGTCCGATCCGCTCAGGCAGTCGTGGGTCGTGCTGATGCTCGCCGATCTGCCGGACGATCGCGCTGCCGACGATGACTCCGTCGGCGATAGCCGCCACCTGCGCCGCATCCTGCGGCGTCGCAATGCCGAATCCGACGGCCACGGGCAGATCGGTGGCCCGTCTGATTTTCTCGACATTGTGCCGCACGTCGCCCAGGTCCGTCAGCTTGGCGCCGGTAATCCCTGTGAGGGACACATAATAGACGAATCCGCGGCAACGGTTCGCCACGATCGTACGGCGGGCCGGCGTACTGGTGGGCGCCAGCAAATAGATCAGCCGGATGCCCGCGGTAGCCGCAGGCGCTTCCAAAGGCCCCGCTTCCTCCGGCGGCATATCCGGCACGATCAACCCATCCACGCCGGCCTCCGCAGCCTGCCCGCAGAACGCCGCCTCCCCCATGGCCATGATCGTATAGTCGTAGGCGATGAGCACGAGCGGGATGCGGGTTTTCTTACGCAGCGACGCGACGGTGTGGAGAATCTTCCGCAAGGACGTGCCGTTCCGCAAGGCCCGCTCGGCCGCCGCCTGGATCACCGGCCCGTCGGCGATGGGATCGGAAAAAGGCACGCCCAGTTCGATCACGTCCGCGCCGGCCTTCTCCAACTCCAGCACCAGGGCCTCCGTGTCCTGCAGCGACGGATCGCCGGCCATGATGTAGGAGATCAAGGCCTTCTGGCCCTCGGCTTTCAACCGTTGAAAGGTGGCATCGAGACGATTGCTCACAGCGTCACACCCTTGATCCTCGCCACCTGCTGCACATCCTTGTCGCCGCGTCCCGACAAATTCACGATCACCACTTGACGCTTCTTCAGCGTGGGTGCCAGCTTCACCACTTCGGCCACGGCATGGGCGCTTTCCAATGCCGGCACGATGCCCTCTTCACGCGCCAGCAGATCGAAGGCGGCCATGGCCTCGTCGTCGGTCGCCGACGTGTACTGGATGCGCCCGGCATCGTGGTAGTAGCTGTGCTCCGGCCCGACGGCCGCGTAATCCAGCCCCGCCGACACGGAGTGGGTGAGATTGATCTGGCCGTCTTCGTCCTGGAGCAGATAGGTCATGGTCCCGTGCAAGACGCCGGGCTTCCCACCGGCAAAACGGGCCGCATGCTTGCCGCTCTCCACGCCGAGCCCCGCCGCCTCCACCCCGACCATCTTGACCTTCCGGTCCTTGAGAAAGGCATGAAAAAGACCGATGGAGTTGCTCCCGCCGCCGACGCAGGCCACCAGGTAATCGGGCAGCCTTCCTTCCAGCGCGAGAATCTGCTTGCGGGCCTCCCGCCCGATCACGGATTGGAAATCGCGGATCATCATGGGATAGGGGTGCGGCCCGAGCACGGAGCCGAGGATGTAGTTGGTGCTCCGGACGTTCGTGGTCCAGTCGCGCATGGCCTCGTTGATGGCGTCTTTGAGGGTCCGGCTCCCCGCGTCCACGCCGGTCACGGTCGAACCCAAGAGCCTCATGCGAAACACGTTCAACGCCTGGCGCTGCATGTCCTCCGTGCCCATGTAGATTTCGCAGGAGAGGCCGAACATGGCGGCTGCCGTCGCCGTGGCGACGCCGTGCTGGCCGGCGCCGGTCTCGGCGATCACCCGCTTCTTCTTCATCCGGATGGCCAGCAGCGCCTGGCCGATCGAATTGTTGATCTTGTGAGCGCCGGTGTGGCAAAGGTCTTCCCGCTTGAGGTAAATCCTAGCCCCACC
>JBJTAZ010000323.1:0-3209 GCA_046091085.1 Nitrospiraceae bacterium | reverse complement strand
ATCTGAAGCCCACCGTTCCATCCGTCAGTCCCGAGGAAGAGGCGCTCGGCGGAAAGCCGTACCGCCGTAATCGTGCTCAGGGTGGTTGTCTTGAGGGTCTTGTGAGGCTTGGCAGCATCTTTCGTGACATTTCTGGACTTGAAATACAGCAAGGTGCAGGTCTTCGCTTGCGCGATGGCAAGCAACAAGGTGTCCTCATCGGCATCGAGGGCCAGTTCGATGACTCGGTCGGTGCCAAGGGCCGGCGAGTTGTCGACAGTGACCGGAACGGGCGAGGTGCCCGCCAGCGGCTCCCAGACATACAGCTTGCCCAGCTCAGACTCCGAGACCGCGAAGAACACCATCAGCCGGCCGGCGAGATAGCCGGCAGTTGTGGCGGTGATCGTGCCGCGGTGTGCAATCAATGGCACGTCTGATGACGCCGCGCGGCGGGCTCCGGCGCTGCCGTCGCGATCAACGGTTAATTCAGGTTTCTCGGGAAGCTTGCCTGTCCAGCGGAGCCAGGCTTGCAGCCAGGACCCGTCCACGGGCTTGGGTGACGGCGCGGGGCTGGGCGCGAGAGCCAGGGTCTGCTCATCGAGTCGGTCTTCCGGCGTGGACCCATCCCAGCTGAAACGGAGGGCCGGTCGTCCGGTGGCGGGGAATTTCCCTGGGATCTCATTCAGGGTGATCCGTGGCTTTAGTTTCGCATCGCCTGGGGAGCGAAACGCGACGCCTTCGAGCCAGTGCTCCAACGCAGCAGATTGCTCTCCGACGGTCAGATTTTGCGCTGCGCTGGCAAACCGGTCACGCACCGCCCGCTCCAGGCTCGCCAGAGCCTCTTCGCGGGAAAAGTCGCGCGGCCGCGTCTCCGGCTGGTCGCGGGTGTCCACGGCGGGTGGAAGGTCCGTCGGCTGGGGGTTGCGCCGGTCTTGGGAGCTTGCAGCCCAATCAAGCGCTTCGAGGGCAAGATTCCGATGAAAGACATCCAGCGTGTGTTTGTCGAAGCTATCTTCGGAGGCTTGCCAGCGAGCCCAGGGGAGCAGTGCGGCCACCGCCTCGGCCCGAGGAAGAAACAGGTCTTGCTTCGCCGAAACGTGAAGCGTGCTCGATCGATGATCGACGACTGTTGATCCATTGCCATCGTCGTTCTCCTGGCTGGGCCGTAGATCAATGCCCCGGAGAAGGTGGACGGCGACCCGGCCCGCTTCGTAGTTCCGCACCCGATCGGGCGGTGGTGCGGCAGGGGTCAATCCCGGAGCATCGACGGCTTTGGGCGTCAGGTTTCCCAGCGCTGGTGCCACCGGGTCAAGCCCGGCGAGGGGACCAGCGACGTAGGCCACTGCCACATCGCGCGCTTCATCCCAAGCTGAGACGATGAGGGTCTTCTGGGAGTCGAGATCCAGCTGCAACACATGCTGCGCTGGTAGGCCGCTTGCAGGGGTGACGCGGTCGTTCCCAAACAGGATGCGTGCCCCAGGCTGCAGGCCCCGACGCCGGTCGGCCCGGTTCGGGACTGCCGCCGGGTCGTTCAGCGCCGTCCGTAAGGCCAATAGCGGCGGCGAGGCTGCATGCACCCGGGCACGGGCGATCTTGATATCAATGGTGGAGTCACCAGCATTCACCTGTGCAATGTCGAGCCAGATCCGGCCACGCCCTTCATGCAGCTGAGCGTCTGGGAGTAGACCAAGCTTCAATTGCCAAGGCTCCACAGAACCATCGCTGCGGCGGAGCGTCTTCAGTCGGATGGCTCCCGTGAGGCCGGCCGCTTCATCGGCGTCAAGGGCCTGGGTCGTGGGGCGCTCACCGAGCGGGTCGAGGCGATAACGGATCCATGCACCAGGCTCCGAGCACTGATCAACACCACTCCCCACCACCAGCCTGGCCGATTGCCAGAGATAGGGGCTGTTGGCGCCGGCACCGGATATTTCGCCGGTGCTCAGAAGCGGCGGGTCCTGCGCCAGTGCCTCAAGCGTGGGCCACCTACCCTCTGCACTCTGCTTCAACTCCCAGCGAAGGTGCGTGATCGAATCTGTGCCGGGCACGTCGAAGGGGTCCTCGCTGTCGCTGTAATGGAGACCCTGCAGTGCTTGGTCGACGGAAACGGAAAGGGTCAGCGACCGTGGCGCCCAGTCCGCACCGCCGATCGTGAAGGACCAAGTCGGGACCGCACGCACCAGGATCTGAGTCTTGCCGGCTCTCTGCCGGATCGCGACAACAACGGCCGCATCCTCGCCCGTGAGGTCGAATCGATCGATGAGCGCCACGGGCGTTTGCCCACTTCCGGAACTCAACCACTTGTCGGTCATCTTCCGGAGCTCTCGAAGACGATCAGCCGGGTCGAGGGCGAGAGAGAACTCCGGGATGGTTTCCGCATCCCGCCAAGGCAGTTGTTGCCAGGTCAGGCTGAAATCCTTGGCGCCGCCGGACCCCGAACCGAGGGATGACCCGCCGACGAGTCGGTAACGGCGCGCCTGTCTGGTGATATCGATCATGATCACGACCTCTAACTCCAGACCTGAAGCCCCTAGGAGTAGGCGCTCCGGCTCGCCGAAACGCTGTCTCGCCTGTTGTGGCCACAGAGTTTCCAGCAGTGAAGTAGCCAGTGATGTCGTCTTGATGGCGACCGCCCCCGAGACGATGCTCAGGCGGAGAACCTCCAGGTCGTCGTCTGGTGGCCCATCGGCAATCACGCAGAGATGTGGGGCAAAAACGTCGCTGCCTTCGACTTGTACCTTCTGATCGAGCAGTCCGAGGGTGATCGAGCTGTCAAAGCGAAGCTCACCGTCGTCCCAGTCGAGCAGGGGGGCAGGAATCTTGCCTTGCGCGGCGGCGGCGGCCTCCTCTTTCAACTTGGCGGTATCGAACGTCCTTGGGACGGGCAACTCAAGAGTTCCTTGCGGCATCCCGTCTACGGCCAGGGAACAAAGAAGGATGCGGGTCATAGGTCTTCCTCCGTGATATCCCGGATGGGCAGGGCCCGAGATGGTCTTCCTGCGCGAAAGGCCTGAATGAAGGCTCTTGAGGCGTCCGCGAAAAGCTCGCCCGTTCGGTCGTTGATCATGACCTTAACCTTGAATGACAGCTCGTAGACAGGGCGAGCATCGGCAGTGGGGTGCCATACCCGCAGAGGAATATGTTGACTAGTCTCGTCTCTTGTCGAATTGTCCGACTTTTCATCGATGAGCTTGACCGCATCAGGGCTGCTGCGGTTAATGACTTGAATTAGG
>JBJTAZ010000322.1:0-8820 GCA_046091085.1 Nitrospiraceae bacterium | reverse complement strand
CTGGATCGCCGCCTGATCGTGTTGACGGCAGCCAATGCCTAGCCGGAGGGCAGCGACTGCGGACGACTGGCCGCGACGCCCGCATTGACACCTTCTCCCTCGCCCACTTAGAATGCGCGCCTGATGAACGATCGATTTCTCAAAGCTTGCCGACGGGAGCCGGTGGATTGCACGCCGGTCTGGTTCATGCGCCAGGCCGGACGGTACATGCAGGAATACCAGGCGATTCGCGCCAAGCATTCCATTCTGGAGGTGTGCAAGACGCCCGAGCTTGCCGCCCAGGTCACGCTTCAACCGATCGACCGATTCCCGCTCGATGCCGCGATCATTTTCGCCGATATCCTACTGCCGTTGGAGGCGATGGGGCTTCGGCTGGAGTTTGCCGAGGGCGAGGGGCCGATCATTCATAATCCCCTCCGGGACCGGGCCTCGGTGGATCAACTACGGCCGGTAGATGGCGACGAGTTGGCCTACGTCGAGGAAGCGATCCGGCAGGCGCGGCGCGCGCTGACGGGCAAGGTGCCGCTGATCGGGTTCGCCGGCGCGCCGTTCACGCTGGCCAGTTATGCCATCGAAGGCGGCGGGTCGCGGAACTATATTCGTACGAAGCAGCTCATGTACCGGGAACCAGAAGTCTGGCACCGGTTGATGGACAAGTTGGCGCGGGTCGTGACCGGGTACCTGCGACGCCAGATCCGCGCCGGCGCCGAAGCGGTGCAACTGTTCGACAGCTGGGTGGGGTGCCTGTCGCCGGGGGACTATGCCGAATACGTCCTGCCGCACGTGCAACTGATTTTCGACGGGCTCAAACGCGAACAGGTGCCGTTGATCCACTTCGGGACGGGCACCGGCTCGTTGCTCCGGCTCATGCGCCAGGCCGGCGGCGACGTCATCGGTCTGGATTGGCGTGTGCACCTGGATGACGCGTGGCAGACCGTGGGCCATGATGTGGCCGTCCAGGGGAACCTGGATCCGGTGGCCCTGTTCGCGTCCGTGCACGAGATCGAGCGGCGGGTGGAGGATATCCTGCGGCGCGCGGCCGGCCGGACCGGACACATCTTCAACCAGTGCCACGGGATTCTGCCGAACACGCCGATCGACGGCGTTGCGGTCACTGCCGAGATGGTCCACAAGCTCAGCCAACGGTAACGCAGTGAGAGGTGATGCGTGATGTGTGATGCGTGACGAGGGCGATGCATGAAGCCGGCTGCTCACCCATCACTCATCACCCTTCACGCATCACAGAACGTGTGATGCCAAGCCCCCACCGACCGATCGCGATACTGCTGATGGCCCTGGGAGGGCCGGACAAGCTGGAGGATGTCGAGCCCTATCTCCTGGACGTCCGGGGGGGGCGGCCGACGCCGAAAGAACTGGTCGAAGAGATCCGCGAGCGGTACCGGCTCACCGGCGGGAAGTCGCCGGCGCCCGCGATCACCCGCGAAGTTGCGCGCAAGCTGGAGCAGCAGCTCAATGGGCCTGGCGGCGAACGGTTCCGCTGCTATGTCGGGTTCCGCCATTGGCATCCCTACATCAAGGACACCTATGCGGAGTTGCTGGACGATCGGCCAGAACGGCTCGTCGGACTTTGCATGGCACCCCAATATTCGTCGCTCAGCGTCGGCGCCTACGTGAAGAAAGTCGAGGAGGCTCGATCGCTGTTGGGCGGCGAGTTCCCTGTGACCTTCGTGCAAAGTTGGCATCGGCATCCGGGGCTGATCGCCGCGCTTGCCGCGAACGTGACGGCCGGGCTCCAGCTGTTTCCGGAGGAGATTCGCGGGCAGGTGCCGATCGTTTTTACGGCTCACAGCCTGCCCGAAAGGATTCTGGCGATGCAGGACCCCTATCCGGAGGAAGTGCGCGGGACCGTGGAGGCCGTCTGCAAGCGGCTTGGCCCCGTCACGTCCCGGTTCGCGTTTCAGAGCCAAGGCCGGTCCGGCGAGGCCTGGCTGGGGCCGACCGTGGAAACCCAGCTGGACGAGTTGCATCGGGAAGGCCATCGGCAGGTGCTCATCGCGCCGATCGGGTTTCTCTCAGACCACCTCGAAGTGCTCTATGACGTGGATATCGAATTCAAGCGACTGGCGGCTGCCAAAGGCCTGCGCCTCGAACGGATTCCCATGTTGAATGCGACCCAGCCGTTGATCGACACCCTGGCCTCGATCCTCGACGAGCACCTGACCGTCTCCGCGCGGCCAGCCTGATCCTGTGAGCGGCGCCCCCAGACATGTCGCGATCGTCGGCGGCGGGATCGCCGGGCTGGCGACCGCTTTGGCCTTGCAGGAGCAGGCGGCCGAGGGAGAGTTTCCCCTCTCGATCACCGTCCTCGAAGCCGGCTCGTCATGGGGCGGAAAAATCGCCACCCACCGGGTGGGCGACTGGATCATCGAACGGGGCCCCGATTCGTTTCTTTCCCAAAAACCGGCGGGCCTCGAACTCTGCGCGAAGCTGGGGTTGTCCGACCGGCTCGTCAACACCAAGCCCTCGCGGCAGGGCGCCTTCGTCTATTCGCGCGGCCAGTTGCGCCAACTCCCTGAAGGACTGGTCCTCTTCATTCCATCCAGGCTGGGCCCGTTCCTGCGCAGCGGGCTTCTCTCGCTGCCCGGTATCGCGCGCATGGGGGCCGATCTGGTGCTGCCGAAGCAGCATGTGAAGGGGGACGAATCGTTGGCGTCGTTTTTCCGGCGGCGGTTCGGCGCGGAGGCGTTCGAGCGGCTGATCGAGCCGCTCATGGCCGGCATCTATGCGGGGGATGCGGAGCAGATGAGTCTGCGCGCGACGTTCCCCCGGTTCATCGAGCTGGAGCGCAAGCACGGCAGCCTGATCCGCGGCATGCTCGCAGGCCGCAAAAAGGCCGCGCTGTCTGGCCAGGCGGCACAAACCGGCCGGCCTTCGCGCACCATGTTCGTGACGTTGCAAGACGGAATGGACGAGCTGGTGCGTGCCCTGGTGGCCCGTGTCGAGAAGGGCGGAGCCAGTTTGGAGGCGGGGCGGCGCGTGGTTGCCTTGCGGGCGCCGTCCGTCCGGTCCAAGGTCTGGACCTACGATCTGGAGCTGGAGGACGGAGGCGTGGTGACGGCCGATGTCGTCGTGCTGGCGGTGCCGGCCTACGTGGCCGCGACGCTCATCCGGCCGCACAGCCGGCCTGCGGCGGAGAAGCTGGAGGCAATTCCCTATGCCACGACCGCCACCGCCACCCTGGCCTATGCCACGACCGATCTGGGCCCGCAGGTGCGGGGCTTTGGCTTCGTCGTGCCGCGTGCGGAACGGCGGGGCCTGATTGCCGCGACCTGGACCTCGCTGAAGTGGCCGAATCGTGCGCCGGCTTCGCAGACGTTGGTCCGGTGCTATGTGGGCGGCGTGGGGCGGGAGGAGATCTTTACGCTGGACGATGAGGCGCTGCTGCGAAGAGTGAAGGACGAGCTGCGGGCGCTGGCGGGGATTACCGTCGAACCGGCGTATGCGGAAGTGTCCCGCTGGGAGCGGGGGATGCCCCAGTATACGATCGGCCATCCAAGCCGGTTGGAAGCGCTCCAAGTGGCGCTGAATCCGTATAAAGGGCTCTATCTCACCGGCGCGGCCTACCGAGGCGTGGGGATTCCCGATTGCATCAAGGACGGATCGGATACCGCCGCCCACATCGCCCGCTATCTCACGGAGCGTCGTTCTTAGCCCGACTCCGGCAGGTCTTGCCAATCGTCCAAGGCGAATCTTATAGTACGGCTCGAATGCCGATGAGGCGGATGCTTCGTGTGCAGGAGGTGCAAGTGGAGGGATGGCTGTGGGGATTGGCGGGCATCGGGCTCCTGGTGGCAGTCATGGCCCTGCGGCGGTCCGCCGAGCTGGCGAAGGAGCTCGCCCAGCTCAAGCGGGGGCAGCATGACGTCTGGACCAAGGTGAAGCAACTCGGCGACGACCTGAAAGGCACGGCCGAACCCCTTCGCCTGCAGATGGCGATGATGGCCGGCGGTCGGGCGGTTCCACGCGAGTTAATCCTCAGCGGCAGGCTGTACCTATCGCTCTCTTCCCTCGAGGCGCAGCGGCGCATCGAGGAAGCGCGTGGGCGCGCGGTGCTGGTGGACGTGAGCAGCCAACGCGACTATGCGATCAAACGGATTGCCGGCGCGAAACTGCTGCCGCTTGAAGAATTGGAGCAGCGGTATCGGTCGGAGATTCCCGAGGACGCCGAGTCCGTCTTCGTCTATTGCGCCACCGGCGAGCGGAGCCGCCTGGCCTGCGATTTTCTCAGCCGCCAAGGCTATGGGAATCTCTATCATATCCGGGATGGATTGAAGGGGTGGAGCGGGCCGACCGAGGGAGAAGGCCTATTGTCGTTGATTCAAATCCAACGGAAGGCGTGACGATGGCCGACCCCTTTACAATCGTGAGCATCAACGGCCCGTTCCGTGAACCGCACGAGCCGGCCCTCTCCTACGATTATTCCATCCAGCGGTCGACGTGGCCGACGGCCCATGCCGTCCGAGTGAAAGTGTCGCTCGCTGACGAACTCGATTATCTCAGGACGACGTTGCTGGGGCTGTCCGGCGGGAGTCCTGGCCAGCAGCTGCGGATCAATCAGCTACTGACGAAGCGCATTGCGGACCGCAAGTTGCAGATCGCGAACGAGGAAGGGATGCTGTCACAGCGGATGGACGTCACCGTTGCTCCTTTTACTGGGGCGTTTGCGCATCTGTTCGCGCGGTTGGATGCCTGGATGCAGGAGCACAAGGCGGTGCTGCGGCAGGAAGTTCGGCAGGCGGTCGGTCTGTAGCGGAATTCTTCTTCTCCTCGCCCGATATCTTCCAGAAAAGTCCACTGATATTTTGCCTTTTCTGTGTCCCCAGAATCTGTGGATAAGTCTGGGGGCAAGTCTTTTGCGGCTATAAGAAAAGACGCACCAGACGCAGGCAGAACAGAGTGCTCAACTTTTAGGCATTGTGGTGACATGGGATGGGCCCACCAGATATTGTGGGCCACGTAGTTTCTTCCAATGGTAAACCTGGCCCTGAGCATAGCTTGTGCACAAGCCAGGCTTGTAGAAGAGCAATTTAGAAGAGCCGGCGGAAGGTTTTCGAGTGGACGCCGGACTCGTCGGCGAAGCCCAGCGAGGCCTGATCCGGGTGGCCGGTGTCGTGCAAATCGATGCGATAGTGGCCACGCACTTCTTCCATTGCGGTCTCGAAGGGGATGGCTTGCGGATAGAGGTCG
This sequence comes from Nitrospiraceae bacterium, assembly GCA_046091085.1. Classification (GTDB taxonomy): domain Bacteria; phylum Nitrospirota; class Nitrospiria; order Nitrospirales; family Nitrospiraceae; genus SYGV01. Next base: position 3,612 of record JBJTAZ010000322.1, on the reverse strand, counting down.
CCGGGCGCGTGGGCGCCTCGCGCGAGCACGCCGATCGCCGCGGGCTTGGCATACTGGGCGTCGGAAAAAATATAAATGTCAGCCAACGCATGGTCGCCCAGCTTATGACCCGGCGATGTGGCGGGGAGCATGGTCGAGAGTTGATTGGCCAAACGGGCGTCGTGCAGCCGTTTCAGGAGTCCCACGATTTGGCTCTCCGTAGCCTGCGGCGGGACGACGAGGCCCACGGCGTTGATCTCCGGCATGGTGGTTTTCACGGTGAACATGACCGGCGCGGCATCCGGCTCTTCCATAACGACGGCCGGCGTCGGTTCCGGCCCCACCGCCGTTTTTTGCTTGGAACTGGGAATGTAGAGCCACATGAGCAGCCAGAGGCCGAAGATCACGCTGAAGACGACGACCAGGGGCTGGGCGCCGGCTCGCTTGCCCTCTTCGTAGGGGCCCGTCGGCTGACTCGACTGCGCGGGGGGGCGGTCCTGTTCGTGGTCCATCGGGCGGTTCTCGAGGGTCATGCCTGGGCTTGCCGGTCTGCGTCGGTGGAGGGCGAAGCCAGGGTCCGTTTCGCGTCGTTCCACAAGAGGTCCAGCTCGTCCAACGTCATGCGATCGAGAGAGCGTCCTGCGCGGGCCGCAGCGGCCTCCATGAGCTGAAAACGGCTCACGAACCGGTTGGTGGAGCCCCGCAGAGCTTCCTCCGGGTTGACCTTGACGAATCGGGCCAGGTTCACCAGCGCAAAGAACAGGTCGCCGAATTCCGACTCGATCCGGCTGTCCTTTTCCGCGGTCTCCTCCGCCAGCGCCTCGCGCAGTTCGCGAACTTCCTCTTCGATTTTGCCGAGGACGCGCTCGGTGCCCTCCCGGGTGTGGGGCCAATCGAAGCCGACGCGCGAGGCGCGGGCCTGTACCTGAAAGGCGCGCAGCAGTGCCGGCAGGGTTTTGGGGACGCCGTGCAGCGCGGACTCGGCCTGGCCGGCCTTCGCCCGTTCATCTCGCTTGATCTGTTCCCAGTTTGCATAGACCTGGTCGGAGGACAGGCTGCCGTCCGGCCGTTCCTGCTTGGCGAACACGTGCGGGTGGCGGCGCACCAGCTTGTCGGCCAACTGTTCGATCACCTCGGCGATCGTAAACGTGCCCGCCTCCGCGCCGATCTGGGCACGAAAGATCACTTGGAGCAACAGATCGCCCAGCTCTTCCCGGAGCTTGCGGGTATCGTGCTGGTCGATCGTCTCGAGGACCTCGTAGGTTTCCTCGATCAGATAGGGCTTCAGCGACTCGTGCGTTTGTTTGCGGTCCCAGGGGCAGCCGTCCGGCGCGCGCAAGGATGCCATCAGTTGGACGAGACGATCGAACGGTTCCGACATGTCGTGCTCCTGTGACCGGCCGCCATTATACCCGTTTTGTCGGCTGCTTCAACGCGTGTCCCGTCGGGCGGTCGGTTGCGCGACATCGGAGAATATGATACCGTAACCTCGCGTAGACGTGGAGGTTTGGAGCTGACCATGAGCGCGGATGAAGCGGAAGGATTTGTCGTTCGCGATCGGCGCGGCCGTTCGGAGGGTCAAGAGTCCGCTTCGGTCGGGCCGCCGCAGGCTGAGGCGCCGAAGCCTGAGCCGCAGGCGACTCCGCAAGGCGGCCAGGATGCGGCTCACGACCATGGGCTTCCCGTCACCTTCTCCTCGTTCGTATTCTCGCTCGGCACTTCGGCGTTGATGCTGATGGGCGAACGGTTGGATCCCCGTCAACCGGACGTCTCCGTGAATCTTGGACAAGCCAAGGAAATTATCGACATCTTGTCGGTGTTGGAGAGCAAGACGAAGGGCAACTTGACCCAGGAGGAGCAGGCGGTGCTGGACGATTTGCTGTACGCCTTGCGGATCAAGTACGTGGACCTGGCGAAGGGCAAGCCAGCCGCCAAAGCGCCTTGATCGCGAGCGTTGCCCAGCCGCCACCGCCGTCCTCCTCTCCTCATCCAGTCTCCGTCTCCGTTGCGATCGCACCTGTGGGCCATGTTCAGCGTGACGCGGCCGATGTTGTTCAACGCTGGATCGAGCAATCCATGATGACAGGCCATCTACAGATGGCGTTTCGCCGGCCGGCACTCCTGCTTCTGGCCTGTCTCTGGTGCGGCCTGGCGTGGGGCGTCGGGTTGGATGGGCGCGGGTGGTTTGCTGTTGCCCAAGATCAACCCCAGGCTTCCGGCATGCGGCATCCCAATCCGAATCCATGGGATGGCGCGGCCGCCGCTCGTTGGGCCGCCCAAGCGACGGCAGCTGGCGGATGGACGTTTCTGATACGAGGCGATATCCAGGGCGCGCAGCAGGCTTTCCAAGCGACGGTGGAGTTGGCGCCGAAGGAGGCGAGCTACTGGGTCGGACTGGGATTAAGCTGGCATCGGGCCATGCGCGAAAGCCAAGCGTTGCCGGCGCTCGAACAAGCTCTCCTCCTGGATCCTCACGTCGGGCAGGCGCATAAATTACTGGGCGACATTTTGGAACGGCAGGGGGATGTTCGAACCGCGTTGGCGCATTTTGAGACCGCGTTGCGGCAGGACCCGGCCGACATCGAAGTGCGGGAGCGCCTCCCCGGGCTGCGACGTGCAGTCCAGTTCGAAGGGACCCTGAGCCGTATTTTCAACCAGCATTTCGTCGTGGCCTATCAGGGCATTCAGCATCGGGCCATGGCGCTGCAGGTCGCCCAGCAATTGGACCGGACGGCCGAGCAGGTGGGGCGCCTCTTCGACTATATGCCGCAGGACTCCTTTACCGTCATTCTCTACCCGCGCGAGCAGTTCCGGTCCGTAACCGGAAGCCCCCGTTGGGTCGTCGGCTTCTTCGACGGCCGCCTGCACCTGCCCGTCGAAAGCCTGGGAGACCAGCCGCAGGCATGGCAGGCGTTGCTGGTGCACGAATATGCGCATGCCGTCGTCCATCGGCTCAGCGCCGGCCGGGCGCCGGTCTGGCTACAGGAGGGCTTGGCGCTCTATTCCGAAGATCCCTCCGGCTCAAGCCTGCCGCCGGCGCGCGCGGCGGCCGAAGCGGAGTTGCGGCAGGCCCAGAGCCATCTCCTGAGCGAGTCGCCCGGCGCCGCGGCGCAGGCCTATGCCGACAGCGAGCGCACGGTGCGCGCGTTGATCGACAAACATGGCTGGCAGAAGATTCGCCGGCTCTTGCTGGCGCTGGCTGACGCGGCGAGCTTCGAGACCGCGTTTGCGTCCGTGATGGGCGAGCCGTTCCGGGGCTCGGCCGGCGAGCCGGTGTCCACGGACGTTCCCGTCAAGGGCCGTGATGCGGGAGGGCATGCCAGCTGATGCTTGACCCGACCAGCCCTACACCAGCCGAAGAAACGGCGGCAGAAGGCGAACGCCGGCGATTTTATTCCCGCCCGGTCTGGATCGTGCTGTGGCTGCTCCTGCCCTGTTTGGCCCTGACCTTCTACTATGCCCAGGACGTCTCCCAATACGCGGTGCCGGATCGGCCGGACTCCGACTCGCTCTTGCCCAGCCCGAGCTATGCCTTTGTCCTCCTGCTGGTCAACCTGGACCTGATCGGGCTGGTCGTCCTGACGCTGCTGCTCTCCCGGAATTTGATCAAGGCCTATTTCGAGCGGCGGCACC
>JBJTAZ010000321.1:0-9071 GCA_046091085.1 Nitrospiraceae bacterium | reverse complement strand
GCATAGCCGCCGTCCTCGTGGTAGCCGGTGAACCGCGCGCCGAGGCAGAGATTTTCGCGACCGCTCGCGCAGAATTCGCACCGGCCGCACGTCCCCTGCAGCCAGGCAATCCCCACCCGATCCCCTTCCTTGATCGTCTTCACGCCGGGTCCGATCCGGTCCACGAGGCCGACCACTTCATGACCCGGCACGATAGGCCGTTTCGCCGGCGGCAATTCGTCTTCGATGATGTGCACATCCGTCCGGCAGACGCCGCAGACCTTCACCTTCACCCGCACGAGTCCCGCGCCAGGTTCCGGCACCGCTCGCTCTTGAAGCGTCAAGCGGTTCTCGCCCACATCGCCGCCCCGACTCATGACCATCGCGCGCATCGCTGGACGTGCCCCTCCGTTCCGCCCCTCATCTTAATCGGAATCGCGACCGACTGCACAGGGTTATTATCGCCTATGGCGCATCGGCGCAGATCACCGACGGCGTGATCAACCCCCACAGCGAGTTCATCTTTCGCGTGACCGGCACCCGGTCCTGCCAAGACTGCCACGCCGTCGGGAAAAAGCCGGGACCCAAGTACGGGCTCCTGGACAATGCAACGGTGCGCGGGCTGGTGGCGAAGGGCAAAGGGGCTCATGGCCCGGGACGCTTTGCCGATTGCTTTCGTTGCCATGCCGGAGGACGAGTCGGGGCCGAACGCGGTTCGTGACCGGGGCCGCTTGACTCCCTCCCGCGCCCCCTCTTACACTCCCGCTGACGCTTATGGCCACATACGCACAGGGACGTGCCGACAAAACCCGCCGACAGGGCGGAGAGGATGCGGTTTCCTCCGACGGACAATCCACCGAGGCCTTCGATCGACTCTACCGCGACCATGTGGACCGGATTTTCCGCTTCGCCCAGCGGCTCTGCGGTCAGGCGGAGGACGCCAAAGACCTGGTTCAGGACACGTTTCTCAACGCCTATCGTGGCCTCGACCAATTTCGCGGCGAGGCAAAGCTCTCGACCTGGCTCTACACGATCGCCTCACGGGCCTGCCTGCGCATGCGGCGCAAGCGGATGGGCGAGCCGGAGCGGGAGCTTTCGCTGGACGAGTTCATCCCGACCTCGGACGGCGAGTTTCGATTGCAAGTGGCCTGGGCGGGATTGACGCCCGAAGAGGCGCTGGCGAACAAGGAACTGCGGGGGGCACTGGACCACGCCATTCAGCAGTTGCCGAAAAAGTACCGGCTGGTGCTGGTGCTGCGGGACATGGAAGGATTGAGCGCCAAAGACGTCGGCTCGATCATGGGCCTGAACGAGCGGGCCGTGAAGTCCCGCCTGCACCGGGCCAGGCTGTTCGTGCGGAAGGAACTGAGCGCCAATGGACTCGATGGAGGCCGGTCATGAGCAGCAAACCACGACGCACGACGCGAACGAGGCCGTCGGCGACGGCCCATCGGCACCGAGGCCATTCCAAAGCCGACTGCCTGAAGATTCTGCAAGGCCTCTCGGCCTATCTCGACGACGAACTGGCCGGCGACGTCTGCCGGGAGATCCGCAAACACCTGGGGGCCTGCCCCAACTGCGAGGTCTTCCTGGACTCGCTGCGTCACACCGTCACCCTCTGCCGGCACGTTGCGCCCCCGCCCCTCTCACCCACAGCCAAAACCCGCTTGCGCGGCCAAATTCTCAAAGCCGCAGGCCGCTCCTAACCGCAGCGTCCGGCTGGCGCAATCCCCGTCTCTCACGGTAAGATTGAACGGATGGCATCACCGAGGGGCCGCTCATGATCTCTTTGCGTCAGAGCGTCAGGCAGCTGATCGCCGGGGCTTGGTTGGTTTGGATGGTAGCCGGGGCCGGTCCCTGGCTCTGGGCCGCCCCCACCGTGGCTCCGTCCGATACCACAGCGGAGGAGCAGGTTCTGGTGACGATCAAAGCCAGATCGTTCGAGCCGGGCCGGGTCATACTCCATGCCGGGCGGAAAACCAAACTGGTTTTTCACAACCAGGATGCGGAACTGCATGCCTTCGTGCCGGTCGGGCTGTTCACGGGACTCAGCGTCAATGTCAGCGGCAACGGCGCGCCGGATTTCGGTCCGGATGGATTCACGCGCGTGATCATTCCCTCCGACGGACGGGCGGAGTTCCGGTTCGTGCCGGAAAAGCCCGGCGTCTACCCGTTCTTTTGCGACATGCCGGGCCACGAGATGCGGGCAACGATCGTCGTGGAATGAACAGGGGGGACATGAGCCATTCCAGGATCGGCACGACAGCCACAGCCATTTGCCTTGTGAGTGTTGCCCTGTGCATTGCCGCGACGAACGAATCGTTCGCCGTCACGCCCCCCGGCGTCCCGGAACAGGGCCAACCGATTTTCGAGCAGCGCTGCGCGACCTGCCACGGACCCCAGGGCCGCGGGGACGGGCCCCAGGCGCCGTTTCTGTCTCCCAGGCCGGCCAGTTTGATCTCGGCCGGCACCTCGGTGAAAACTGACTCGGAGCTGCTGGCTGTCATTGCCAACGGCAAACGCCGCACCGCCATGCCCGGGTGGAAAGACCAGCTCAGCGACCAGGAGCGGCTCGACGTGCTGGCCTATCTCCGCTCCTTGATCCGTTTCAACCCGAAGGCCCTCACCCCGCCGCCGCCCAACGGACCGCGTTGATCCGGCCGGCAGGCTCTTTCGTTGCCCTATTGCCGCATGGTACAGTACGCGCTCTTTTGCCTGATTGAATGGAGGATGGGCATGGGTCGTCTACACCGTCACCGCAGCAACCGTCGTTTCCTCGTCGGATTATTCGCCGCCGGGCTGATCTGGACCCTTTCGGGAACGATGGCCCAGGCAGAGGCGGCGCAGAAAAAGCATCCACCGGCCGCCAAGCCGTCGGCCGCCGCGCAGATCGCGCAACGCTATGCGGAAGCCCTGTCCTCCGGAGACCGGACGGCGTTCGGCCAACTGGACTTCGCCTGCCAGTACAAGATGGTCACGGCCGGCGCCGCGCCGCTGAAAGCCTTTCCCCCGGCCACCGATCCGATCTACGCCTCCTGCTGGGACCGACTTGCGCAGGTCCATCAGGCCGCCGTGGACCTCCGCGACCAGGGCATGGAGACGATGTGGCCCGGTAAAAACGGCCTGGTGTTCTTCCGCGAACCCCTCGACAAAGACGGCGCCTCGTTTTTCGTGATGGATCTGCTGGGCCTGTCGCCCCCCGGAGGCGGCTTCAAGCTGGACATCGTGGACAGCAAGCCGATACCGGCCGGCTCGTTCCGCCTGCGCGAGGACGGACCGGTCCTCGGGGCGCCGGCCACGCTCGTGAAGCTGCGCGTGACCTATAAAGACCCGCTCACCTCGCCGGTGGCTTATGCGCCCGGCAGCTATAAATTTACGAACACGGTGAAACGGCCCCGCACCGCGCTGAAGGACGTGACGGTCCAGTGGGTCGTGCTGTCCGGGCTGAAGAAAGCCGGCTTTCCCGGCGATATGGCCGTGGCCAACCTACCCGTGTCGGAACGGGAAGGCGCGCGGATCCCCTTCGTGACGGAAGCCAGCCGCTACGTGGACAACTCGGCCACCTGGTTCGGCCCGGCAGACGCGCCGGGCGCGCTCATCGCCGCGGTGGCGCGGGCGGCCATGGTCCAGGACCTGCACGACCGCGTCGCCATGTTCAACCGCGTGCTGATCGTGGACCCGGGCCAGCCGGAGGCCCTGACGGCGCTCTCCCGCGACTTGTTCCAGACGCTGCTGGCGGCCGGCGCCGCCGCCCACAAGATTCCCGTGAGCGATGCCTACTTGGCGGCCCGGTTCAACGAACTCTATTGGGATATCTATTCGCAGACGACGAGGATGGATATTTCCCTGGGCATGGAAATCGGCGGGCTCTCCCAGCCCACGCCGGCGGATTACCTCTACCGAATCATTCCGGCGATGGAGATGCTCGCGAAAGTCCGGCCGGAGGATTTGGAAAACCGGCTCCGCCTCGGCATCGTCTACCGGTGGAACAACGACCAACTCGCCGCGATCAACACCCATGAGGCGCTGGTGAAGGCCATTCCGGCGGAACGGTACCAGCAGAGGACCAGGGCCCTGATCGAGCTGGCTTGGTCGCGGATCGCCCGGGTGTCCTGGAACCGCATTTTCGACGACCTCAACATCGTGCAGGCCTATCAGGAGGCCCAGGAGGCCTACAAGTTTACCGACCGCCCGCTGGACAAGTTCGCCGCCGCTTATGCCATGGCCTACAGCCTGGCCTTCATGCCGCAACGGGATAATCAAGCCATGTTGGAGCTGCTGACCGAGGCGAAGCGTTGGTACCTGGAGTTGGACGGCGCGTCCGACGCGTCCTGGCGGTACCTGCTGGAGAACGATACGTTGAAGGGCGTGCTCGAAGCGGACCCGATCTTCAAACCGCTGCTTGCGGCCTCGTAGCACAGAAACAGCCAGCTATCAGCGTTCAGCAAGAGATTCTCCTCAAATGGCTGAACGCTGATAGCCGACGGCTATTTCATCTTCGCTAATTCCGAAAAATAGGCCGCCAGCGCCTTCATCCCGCCGGAAGCCTGGCCCCAGTCAAAGTACTCGTTGGGCGCATGGTAGCCGTGCTCCGGCAGGCTGAGCCCCATGAAGATGATCGGCACGTGCCAGGCTCGTTGCATGGTCGTGACCGCGCCGATCGAGCCCCCTTCACGGATCATCGCCGGCTCCTTGCCGAACCCGCTCGCCATCGCGCGTCGGGCCGCATCCGCATAGGGCCCGCTGAACGAGCCCTTGAACGGATGCAGCATCCCCTCTACCTCGACCTGCACATCCGGATTCCGCTCGGCGAGAAAGCGCCTGAAGAGCCGGTAAATCTTCTCCGGCTTCTGATTCGGCACCAGGCGCATGCTCACCTTGAGTTCCGCATAGCCGGGGACGATCATCTTCACGCCAGGCCCGACATACCCGCCTACCAATCCATGCACCTCGAACGTGGGCGACGCCCAGATGCGCCGCAGCACGTCGGCCGGGTCCTGCGTCCGCAGGGACCGGAACCCGTAGGCCTTCTTGAACCGTTCGACCTGAAATCCCGAGGCAAGAAAGTTGTCGATCTCTTTCTTCGTCGGCGGCACCACGTCGTCATAGAAGCCGGGAATCTTCACCCGTCCGGTCCTGGCGTCCACGCAATCGTCAACCAGCGCACAGAGTTCCGTAAGTGGGTTTCTGGCCGCGCCGCCGGTCACGCCCGAGTGAGCGTCGGCCCTGCCGGTCTTGAGCGAGAGCCGGACCCCCAACGCCCCGCGCAGACCATAGGGCATGGCCGGGCGGCCCTTGGCGATCCAGATCGTATCCGAGACCAGTACCGAGTCCGGTTTGCGGACGAGCGAGCGCTGCTTGATGGCCTCGGCAAAGTGCGGGCTGCCGATCTCCTCCTCCAGCTCCCAGAGGAACCGGATGTTGATCGGCGTGCCCTGCTCGATCGCATAGCGCGCCGCAAACAAGGCCGTCAGCGCCGGCCCCTTGTCGTCGGTCGCGCCGCGCCCATGGTACAGGCCCTGATCCTTGCGAAAGGCGAAGGGCGCCTGCGTCCACTCCGGTTCTTGCGCCGGCTGCACGTCCAAATGGTTGTAGACCAGGACGGTGGGATGGTGCGGGCCCGTCGTCCACCCTCCCTCGACCACCGGATAGCCTGAGGTCTCGACGATCCGCGCCTCTGCGCCGGCGGCGTGGAGCAATTGCACCGCCAGCTTGGCCGTCTTGCGGATGTCCGCGGCGCGCGCCGGGTCCATGCTGATTGAGGGCAGCTCCACCATCTCGGCCAGCAGATGCTCGAAACGAGGCCGGGAGGCCTTGATGTATGGATTCATCTGTGCATCGCCTTGCGCCATGAACGAAGCCTCCTCTGAACTCATGCGACCGTATTATAGCCGGACAGACGAGGCAGAAACAGACCGCAATGGTACAATGGGCGGCGGAGGAGCCTCCGATGCGTCTGGCTCAATGGCTGATTCTCGCACTGCTCGTGTCATGGGGAAGCGCCGCCGCGTCAACCGGGGAGCCGGTGACGATCGGCACGCTGCTGCTCGATCCCCAGCCGTTTCATTTGCAACATGTGATCGTCGAGGGCACCATCAAGCAGGTGGAAGCCTTGGAGCCCTATTATCTGGCCTCCGGCTCCGGTTGCTATGGCGCCTACCGGTTGCTTCTGGAGGATGAGACCGGCGCCTTGCCCATCGCCGTGCTCGGGATCTGCGGCACGCCCATCATCCGTCCCCCGCCTGCCGCCCAAGGAGACCGGGTCAGAATCAGAGGACAGATCCATGCGCCGGGCCATGTCGGGTCGTTCTATGGGATCGATCGCAAACCGATCCCCGGCGCCAATCCGGACGAACTCCACGCCGTGGCGGCCGAGATCATTTTCCTGCAACCCTAGCCCGCAGCGCAGAACCGGAGAGAGCGGACATGACGAACATCGGCTGGATCGGCACGGGACTTATGGGCGCGCCCATGTGCGGGCACTTGCTGACACAGGGCCACAAGGTCCGGGTCCATACGCGTACGCTCGCCAAAGCTTCGCCGCTCTTCGATCGCGGGGCGGTCTGGTCCGTCTCGCCCAAACAAGTCGTCGAGCAATCCGACATCGTGTTTACGATGGTAGGTTTCCCGGAAGAAGTACGCCAGGTCTATTGGGGGCAAACAGGCCTCCTGGCCGGCCTCAGGTCAGGCGTGATTCTCGTGGACATGACCACCACGTCACCGAGCCTGGCTGAGGAGATCTATTCGGCGGCAAGGGCCAAGGGCGCGCAGGCGGTGGATGCGCCGGTATCAGGCGGCGACGTGGGCGCGCGCAACGCGACCCTCTCCATCATGGTCGGCGGCGAGGCAGCGGTCGTCGAGCAGCTCCGGCCGCTCTTGGCCATGCTGGGCAAGACCGTCGTCCATCAGGGAGGACCGGGCGCGGGCCAGCATGCGAAGCTGGCCAATCAGATCGTGATCGCCGGCACGATGATCGGAGTCTGCGAGAGTCTGCTCTATGGTTACAAGGCGGGATTGGATGTGGAAACGCTGCTCAAGTCTATCGCCGGCGGCGCGGCGGCCTGCCGCACATTGGATGTCCTGGCGCCGCGCATGGTGCGGCGGGACTTCGCGCCTGGCTTCTTCGTGGACCACTTCGTCAAAGACATGGGGATCGCGCTGGACGAGGCGAAGCGTATGGGCCTGGTCCTGCCCGGCCTCTCGCTCGTCCACCAGCTCTACATCGCGGTCCAGGCCCAGGGCCACGGAAAGCAGGGCACGCAGGCTCTCCTACTCGCGTTGGAGCGGTTGTCGAATATGGAGATCGCAAAGACGGCCGGGGTGTGAGCGGTCAAGCGCCGCGCGTTACACGATCTTAGTCCAGCAGCGCGATCGGCACCTGCTGGTAGCCTTCAGGAGTATTGGTGACCGGGTACTGGGCGCCGTTCGTAAGGAGCGGGACCGCGTCGGTGATATAGGTATCCAATTCGTTCAGCGTCACGATCCGGTCGCGGCTCAAGTCCGCCTTGCCCCGCAATCCGTGAACGAGCGCCTTGACCAACGCGCCGTTGCTCCAGGCTTCCTGTTCCACCGCTCGCTCGGTCCCGCGGCAGGAGGTGTAGGAGACGGCGTTGAACTCTTGCAGGTCCTTGGCCAGTTGTTCGTTGTCCACGCCCCTCGCCCGGTGTTCCCCGATGCTTTCCCAATAGCAGGTGTCGGCAAAGAACAGCTTCTTGGCCGGCAAATCCAACAGGGCCTGCCATTCCCGCCAGGACACGGCCCCCGAGACGCCGGCGCCACCGGCCGTCAGGCTCGCATCCTTCGGCAGGAACAGAAATTCCCCCCGTTCGTCTTCCATCCCATGACCGGCCAAAAAGACCAGCACGAGATCGCCGGGCTTGGCCTGTTCGAGCCGGGACAGGCCCGCCCTGATGTTCTCGCCCGTCGGTTGGGCCGCGCCCATCTCGGAGAGCACGAACGCATGCACGTCGCGAAAGACCTTGCCGCGCTGCTTCATGAAGGCTTGCACGAGCGCCTCGGCATCCTGGCCCGCGTAGGGCAGGGGAGGAATCTTGTCGTCCTGATAGCCATTGACCCCGACGGCCAGCATCCACAGGTCCGGCTTGCGCCATTCGACCGACTGGCCCTTAGGCGGCGCGACCGTCAGCCGCAGGGCGTCCCGCTGCTCCGCATAGCCGTTGGACGCCACGACCTCGACGAGATTCTCTCCCGGCTCCAGCCGCAAGGGAATCTTCAGGTCCAACGACGGGCTGCCTGCGGGAGACGCGCCGGTTTTTATGGCCGCTCCGGCGGCGGGGAGCAGCGCGCTCACGTCAGGACCGGCCTGCCGTTCGCCGTTGACATAGACCTGCACGGTGCGAATCGGGCGGCGCCGCGCTTCGACGTGGACCGCCAGCACCGGCGTCGGCTGATCGAGCGTGACCCCGTTCGCCGGCGACGACAGGGCCACCGATGGAGGCTCCAACTCCTGCAAGGCCGTCACGGTGTGCGCCGGCTGGGCCCCGCCCAGCACCCGCGCGATCCCCTGCGCGCTGCTGCCCAGCCGGATCGCCGCTTCGACGACCGCCGGCTTGTAGAAGGTCGCCCGAAACCGGTTGAGGCCGTAGACCCGCGAGCCGACGCGGGCGATCATGTGCTCGTCCCCATGTTCCGACGCCGTGTAGTAGCCCTCGGGGGTCATGATGATCCATTCCCCGTCCCGGAACCCCACGAGCATCGCAATCGCTTTGCCGGTGTCGGTTTCCCAGAGACGCATCGTGCCGTCCAGGCTGCCCGAGAGCACCGTCTTGCCGTCGGACGACAGGGCTGCCGCCACGACCACGCCGTTGTGCCCATGAAAGGTCCGACGCTCCTGTCCCGTCGCCACGTCCCACAGCTTGAGCGTCTGATCCTCCCCGCCCGACAGGAGCTGTGTGCCGTCCGGGGAAAAGGTCACGGCCCAGATGGAATCCTCGTGCCCGTTGAGCGTCTGCGCCTCGCGGCCCGTCGCCGCCTCCCAGAGCTTGATCGTCCGGTCCACGCTGCCAGAGGCCGCCAGCTTGCGGTCCGGCGAGAAGTCCACGGCGCGGACCGCCTGTGTATGGCCCGCGCAG
>JBJTAZ010000320.1:0-5530 GCA_046091085.1 Nitrospiraceae bacterium | reverse complement strand
GGCCGACCTGGCCGGCAAGGTCAGTTACGCCATCATGCTGTTCAATGTCGGCGCCCTGTTCGGCTACCTGAGTTTCGGACCCCTGGCCGACCGGTTCGGCCGGCGCGCGGTCTTCGCGCTGATGTGCGTGGGGAGTTTGTGCATGGTGCCGATCACGTTCTTCGCGCCGCACGCCTACCTCCACGTGCTGATGCTGCTGCCCATCCTGGGATTCTTCAACAGTGGTATCTTCAGCGGCTTTCCGATTTACCTGCCCGAGCTCTACCCGACCCGCCTGCGCGCCACCGGCGCGGGCTTCTGCTTCAATGCCGGCCGCATCCTGGCCTCCGCCGGACCGTTCCTTACCGGCTCCCTGGTCACCGCCCTCGGCAGCTTCGGCCGCGCGGCCAGCGCCGTCGCGCTCGTCTATGTGTTGGGGCTGGCCATTCTGCCCTTCGCGCCGGAAACTAAAGGCCGCCCCCTGCCGGATTGAACGACCGCTGGCGACAGGATCGGCGGCGCAGACAGCCCCGCAATGGACTTGACGGCAGGGCAATCTCTGTGGTTTCCTCACCCGCGTTGCCGTCACGTGTCACGCATCGACGGCGCCGACCCAGCGACGAGAGAATAAAAGCGGGACTCCTTGCATACGATCAGTCACCGTGCTGTGCGCTCATCCATCCCATCCACGTGGCCGGACTCTCGCTCCGGCTTCCCTTTGGCTATCGCATGAGCCGGACGATTCGAATGCTCCTGGCCTGCACGGCCCCGCTCGTCCCAAGCCTCGTTCAGGCGCAGATGGGTCCGGATACGCCAGGCTCTGCCCTCTTGGGCGGACCGATGCCAACTGCGGTGGCCGAACAGGCAACGCTTTCGGAGGCGGCAGGGGCGTGTCGTGTCGCCGCAGGAGCCAGACCTGGCTTCCCTGTTCACCAGCGGGGACTACACCTATTTCCCGCTGCCGGCCTTCGGCTATTCCCGGAACGAGAGCTACTATATCGGCAGCCTCGTGCCGGTGCTCAAGGCCAATTCCAAGGGGGAGATCGACGATATTGTGGCCCCCCAATACCTCTACAACCAGTACGTCGGCAACAGTCTCACCCTGAACTATTACGGCTATCGCTCGGATACGGTGCAGTACCGGGCCATCGTCAACTATGCCGAACGGGTGCAGAAGAATTTCGACTTCAGCTACAAGGACCTGGGGGCCGGTGGCGGGCGCTACATCCTGGGCGGGCAGGTGAATTTCTTTAAAAACCCGTTCGCGCGGTTTTTCGGCTTTGGCAACGGGTCTCGTCTGACTGCGGAAACCGACTATACGGCGAGGGAAACGAACCTCAACGCCTACATCGGACTGAACATCAGCCCGGACCTTTCCCTCATCCTGACCGGCCGGTATCGGGACGTGCGGGTGGAAAACGGGATCATTCCCAGCCTGCCTCAGACCAGCACGAGCTTCAGAAGGACCCCCGGCATCGAAGGCGCACACATGACCGGCGCCAAACTCTCCCTACTGTATGACACCAGAGATTCCCAACTCACTCCCATCAAGGGCAGTTACGTTCTCTTTTCGGGCGAGTGGATATCGAACCTGCAGCATGACGAGCCAAACCGGTGGGCACGATTCATTCTGGATGCCCGGCACTTGTTTCCCCACGAGGGAGACAGCAAGGTCTTTGTCGCCCGCATGCTGATCGACGGCGTCGTACGGACCGACAATAGCTCGGGACGCAACATACCCTTCTATGAGCGACCGATGTTGGGCGGAGAAACCACTTTGCGAGCCTTTGGGTTGAACCGGTATATCAGCGACCAAGCCTGGATGATCAATTTGGAGGAGCGGGTGCGGGTGAAAAGCATCACGATCATGGATCACCATCTCGATTTCGAGATGGCCCCGAACCTGGATATGGGACGGGTCTACCGGCTGAGGCGCGAACGGTTCAGCTTCGACAACACGCAGTTCAATCCGGGGTTTGGTTTGCGCGTCATGGCCAAACCCCATGTCGTGGGGCGGCTGGACCTCTCCTATGGGCGGGACGGGAGCAATGCGTTCGTGGGGGTGGACTATCCGTTCTGACGAGCGACGAGAACCGCTTCACGAGTGACGAGCGGCGGGACGCACTTTAGGCCCTCGTGCCGGTGTAATCCAAGGCCTCTCGCACTTTCACCGCCAATTCCTCCGGCGAAAACGGCTTCTGCAGCAGCAACGTATCCCGGCCAGCCGCGGTCCGGTTCGCCGTGGCGGCATCGGCATAGCCGGTCAGGTACAGGACTTTCAGGCTGGTCCTGACGGCCGTCAACCGCTCCACAAGCTCGGGACCGCTCATGTCCGGCATCACCACATCCGTCACCAGGAGATCGATCGCGCCGGGCTCCTGTTCCGCGAGCGCCAGGGCCTCGGGACCGGACACGGCATCCAGCACGGTGTAGCCGTACTGTTCGATCACCTTCCTGATCAAGGTACGCACGACCGCATCGTCCTCGACCACCAACACCGTCTCGGTGCCCTGTGGGACCGAACCGGCGACGGCTTCGGCCGCCGCCCCCCCTCCCGGGCGTCCCGCTGCCGCAGATACAGCGTCACCGTCGTGCCCTGCCCCACCTTGCTCTGGATCTCGATCGCCCCCTCGCTCTGCTTGACGATGCCGTAGACCGTCGCCAGCCCCAACCCGGTGCCCTGCCCGGTAGGCTTGGTGGTAAAGAACGGCTCGAAACAGCGGGCGAGCGTCTTGGCATCCATGCCGGTGCCGGTGTCCCTGACCGACAGCCGGACATAGGCACCCGGCTTCGTACCCGGATGCTTGCGGCTGAAGACATGGTCCAGCTCCACGGGGGCCGTCTCCACCGTCAAGGTCCCGCCCTTCGGCATGGCGTCCCTGGCGTTGACCGCCAGGTTGACGATGACCTGCTCGATTTGGGTCGGGTCTTCCTGGACGACGACAGGATCCGCCGACAGGTCGGTCGCCAGGCGGATGTGCTCCCCCAGCAAGCGCTGCAACATCCGGGTCAAGTCGGTCACCACATCGTTGATGTCCAGCGCGGCCGGCTGGCGGGACTGCTTCCGGCTGAAGGCCAGCAGCTGTTGCGTGAGGGCCGTGGCCCGCTTCGTCGCCTTGCGGATTTCCTCCACGTCGCGATAGGCGGGGTCATCGGACTTCAGCGACCGCAGCAAAAACTGGCTGTACCCGCCGATGATCGTCAGCAGGTTGTTGAAGTCGTGCGCCACGCCGCCGGCCAGCTGCCCGATCGCCTCCAGCTTTTGCGACTGACGCAGCTGCTCTTCGCTCTCCTTGAGCGCTTTCTCCAGCGCCTCCTCGCCCCACTTGCGTTCCGTGATGTCGCGGAAGCTCCACACCCGCCCCAGAACCCGGCCGTCGAGACGGTGCGGCTGGGAATACCGTTCGAAGAGCCGGCCGTCCTTGAATTCCACCACGTCATAGCTCTCTGCATCCGGCTGGCCATACAGGCTCCGGACCTTGGCCAAAAATTTCGCGGGATCCTTCACCTGATCCAAGGCGAAAGTCAGGAGATGATTGTCGTTCCGTGTCGCCATGACGGAGTCCGGAATCCTCCACATCTCGATGAACTTCTGGTTGCAGCAGACGATCTGCCGGTCGCCGTCCACCACGCACATGCCGTCGCTGGTGGATTCCAGGGTTGCCGCCAAGAGGGTCTGACTGCGCTGCAGCCCCTCTTCGGCGCGCTTCTGCGCGGTCACGTCCACCAGGCCCCACAGCAAGGCCGGTGTCCCGTCGAACAGCAACGGCTGGATGGACACGCGAGCCGAGAACGGCGTCTGATCCGACTTCAGAAACCCCACCTCGTGGTCCCGCACCTGCCCCTGGTTGCGGAGCGCCGCCAGCAGAGCCTGCCGTTGCGCAGGCGTCTGGATGAACTCCGCCAGCTTCCGGCGGAGCATCGCGTCGGCCGCGCACCCGAACAGGGCGCCCAATCGCTCGTTGCCGACCAGGATGGTCGTGTCGGCGGCCCGGCACAGGGCCAGGGGCATGGGGCTGGCACCGGCCAGGACGCGGAACAGCTCGTCGTTGTCGCGCAGCGGATCCTCCCCGCGCCGCCGTTCGGTGGCGATAAACGACGCAAGGGTGTTGGTGTTCTCCATCAACGCGGCAGTCTGTTCGCGCGCCGTCCTGATCTGGACGGCCAGTTCGCCCACCTCGTCGCTCTTATGGCCCTCCAGCCCCTTGATCAAATTGGCAATGCCGGCCAATTCGCTGGAGAGGGTTTGGAGCTGCCGGTCCACCAGGTTTTTGTTGTCGTCCAGCTCCTTGGCGCCGGCCTCCCGCTTGGAGTCCAGTGTGGACTTGGCCAGCTTGGCGAGTTCTTCGGTGGAATGGGAGAGCAGGTTCGACGCCAAGTTGCCCACGCTGGCCTGCACACTGGCCTGAATGGTGTCGGCGATGGCGGCCAACTGGGTCTTCTGCCCCGCGGCATGCTCGCGGAGCAGCCGCGCAGCCAGCTCCTCGGCGGAGCGGGCCTGCCTGCGCCGCAGTGCAAGAACCGCCATGGCTCCCAGAGCCACGCCGACGAGTACTGCCGCCGAGATGAACAGCCAGAACATGGGCAGGATTCTACCACTTAGGACCACGAGGGGCCAGTACAGAGCGAGATCGGCGGCCGGCGCGGGCACGGCATACCGCTTACCCTTCGGCCAACCGCGCCGCCAACGCCCGCTCCTCGTCCAGGGTGTTGACCTCCCCGTTCAGCCTGGCATCCAGGAGCCGGTCGAGGATTTGCTTGTACCGGGGACCGGGCTTCAAGCCCAACGCCTTGAGGTCCGCGCCGGTGAGAGCCGCCTTGGCCCGGCGGCCGCCGGCCAGGAAGGCGACCACCAGCCGTTTCACGGATTTCGTCTTGGCCTTGGCCAGCACCAGCACCAGCACCTCCTCGGGCAGGCCGGACAGCAGACGGTACACCTGCGCCGGACGCGGCGCAGGCCGCGCAGCCAGCCGGCGCAGGAGGCGAACGGCCGCGGCGCCTCCGGCGCGCACCGCCTGCATAACCGGCGCCGGCGCGCCCAGGCGCGTCAGCGTCGCCTCCATCGCCCTCGACGGAAGCGGCGCCAGCAGGGCCATGAGATAGACCAGCCAGGGCTTGGCCGTTCGACCCTCCGGCCATTCCAGCGCCGACAGGTGATACCAATCCAACGTCTCCTCCACCGCCCGCAGGAGCGAGGCCGACCGGGCCGACCAAGCCAGGCGCGGGTGAATGAACCGCAGCAGCCCCAGTTCGGCCAGACGCCGCAACGCCGCCGGCGGCTTCTCCTCGGACAAGAGCAGCCGCAGTTCTTCCAGCAACCGATGCCCCGAGAGCCGATGGAACAGGTCCATCGCCACGGCGCCATGGATCAGCGCCAGCGTCTCCTTGCCGAGGCGGAACCCGAACCGATGTTCAAAGCGGATGGCCCGGAACACGCGGGTCGGGTCCTCCACGAAGCTCAAACTGTGGAGCACGCGGATGGCGCGCTCGTGCATGTCCCGCTGCCCGCCGTAAAAGTCCCCCAGGTCGCCGAACGCCCGCGGGTTCAGCC
>JBJTAZ010000319.1:0-13152 GCA_046091085.1 Nitrospiraceae bacterium | reverse complement strand
TATGCCGGCGGACTCCCGTCGCTGGCCCTGGCCGATCCGCTGATCTGCGGCGGTTACGCGGAGGCGCACCTCCCGCTCTATCGAACCAGCGTCGCGGTCACCGCCGGTTTTTTCCTGCTCGCGGCCGGACCCACGTTCCTCTGGTTGAAGGACCGGGCGGTCCCGCAGCCAGGCGAAGGCCTCACGCTCTGGCAGCACACCGTCGGACGGTTGACGCAGACCGCCCGCCGGCTCCGCCAGTACCGGGACCTCTCCGCCTACCTGATCGCCTACCTCATCTATACCGCTGCGATCAACACGGTCATCGTGGCGTCGGGTATTTTCGCGAACAAAGTCCTGGACTTTTCGCCGGGCGATCTGATTATCTACTTCCTGATCACGCAGGTGACGGCCGGTCTCGGGGCCGTCTGGTTCGGGCGATTGGCGGATCGCATCGGCACGAAGCGGACCATCAGTCTCACGCTCCTGATCTGGATCATTCTGGTCTGCTGCGCCGCCTTGGTGCAGACCCACGGGCAATTTTACGTCATCGGACTCGTGGCCGGCGCGGTCCTGGGCGCCAACCAAAGCGCCAGTCGCACGCTCGTTGCGCAGTTTACGCCCGTCGGCCGGCAGGCGGAATTTTTCAGTTTCTTCTCGGTCACGGGGAAGTTTGCGGCGGTGATCGGCCCCCTGGTCTATGGGGAGGTCACCGCCTGGACCGGCAGTCAGCGCTGGGCTATCCTGTCGATGGCGGTCTTCTTCGCGATCGGGCTGCTGGCGTTCCAGTCGGTGGACGAGAACCGGGGTAGGGCCGCGGCATCACATACGTGATGCGCCGAAGGGTGATTTCATGGCACTCAAGAAAGGCGACATCATCGACGAGCGCAAACGCCATCCGGACTCCTGCGGGCTGGTCGTCAAGGTGATGGGCGGGGGCGAGGGGTTTGAAAAGATTCTCTGTTGCGACCACGAACTGACCGCTGACGATGTTGTGCCGCAGATGGGCTCGCCGTTGGGGCGCAAACGGGGTGAGCTGCCGCTGGCGGTCATTCTGGACGAGAAGAAACTCTACCCGGATTCCTGCGGGCTCCGTGTCATGATCATGGACGGCGGGGCCGGATTCAAGGCCATCGTCTGCTGCGGCCACCAGCTCACGATCACCTCGATGCAGGAGTTGAAGTTCGGGCAGTTGCGCGGAGCGGCGTCCGGGCAAGCCGGCCCGTCAGGCATGACCGGGCCACAGGGCACGGCCTAACCGTGCGAGAGGAGGCCGTCGCATGAACGAGCGGATGGATGTCATGAAGCACCTCCCCTGCCGGATCGTCCACTGGATGGAGTGGCTGGATCGGTGGGGCTATGTCACGGCCGGCTTCAGCTTGCTCCTGCTGGGGATGCTCATTTTCGCCTACAGCTGGGTCTCGTTCATCCATGCGCTCGAGCGAGTCAGCCTGCTCGTCGCCGGGCTCAAGCTCCTGAACGACCTGCTCCTCGTCATCATCCTGTTGGAGCTGTACCGGACCGTCATCCGGTTTCTCCAGACCGGCATCCTGGCCTTGGAGCCCTATTTGGCCGTCGGCATCATCGCCTGTACAAGGCGGATTCTGACCGCCAGCGCCGAGCTGTCGCACCAACCGGAGGTCACCGACCTGCTGTTTAACCGCTACCTCATGGACGTCGGCTTGAACGTCGTGGTGATCATGGTGCTGATCTTCGCGGTGTTCATCCTCCGGAAACGGCCTGTCCAACCGGACCAGGTTGCGGCCAGATTGGGCGACGCGTAGGCCTCGACACAGAGGGGCCG
This sequence comes from Nitrospiraceae bacterium, assembly GCA_046091085.1. Lineage (GTDB taxonomy): Bacteria > Nitrospirota > Nitrospiria > Nitrospirales > Nitrospiraceae > SYGV01. The sequence goes on along the minus strand of JBJTAZ010000319.1, from coordinate 11,369 downwards.
CGCTGCACCATGTCTGAGGCCATCGACACAGGGTCCCTCGCGCCAGCCGGGGCGCGAACATCTCCCGGACAGCGGCGGCTGAAGTGGTTCGGTCTTGCCACTGGCCCTGCAGTCGCCTTGTTGCTCTATCTGCTCCCGCTCCCGGCCCTGTCGGACCATGCGCATATCCTAACCGCCATCCTCGCCTGGGCGGTCATCTACTGGATGACGGAACCGATCCCCCTCCCGATCACCTCGCTGCTCGGCACGACGCTCTGCGTCCTGGCCGGGCTCGGATCCGCGAAAAGCATCTTCGCCTCATACGCCCATCCCATCGTGTTTCTCTTCATGGGCAGCTTCTTCCTCGCCGAGGCGATGGCCGTGCACGGCGTGGACCGTCGCTTTGCCGCTTGGATGTTGTCTTTCTCGTGGGTGGCCGCGCACCCCTCCCGTATCCTGTTGGCGGTCGGAGCCGTCACGGCCATCATTTCCATGTGGATCAGCAATACCGCGGCCACGGCGCTGATGCTGCCGGTGGCCCTGGGCATCTGCTCAACCTTGGGCGGCGCATCGGCACAAGGCCAGCGTCATTTCCGGACCGCCCTCATGCTGACCCTTTCCTATGCGGCCACGGCGGGCGGCATGGCCACCGTCATCGGCACCCCGCCGAATCTGATCGGCGTGGGGCTGCTCGCGCAGCAAGGCGGAGTGACTGTGTCCTTTTTAACCTGGATGGCCTTTGGTGTGCCCCTGGCCGTCTTCATGCTGTTCCTCTCCTGGGGCCTGCTCCTCCTGCTCCATCCCTCTGGCACCGCCGTCGTCCCCTACCTCACCAGCCAATTCCAGGCCCAGCGCGAAGCCCTCGGCCCATGGACGAGGGGGCAGATCAACGCCTGCCTGGCCTTCGGCCTCGCCGTCCTGTTCTGGATCGGGCCTGGGTTGCTCGAAGCCTTCTGGGGTGCCCAGCATCCGATCTCGGTCTGGCTCGACACCCATCTGCCGAACGAACTGGTGGCACTGGCCGCGTCGGGGTTGCTGTTTCTGTTGCCCGTGAACATGGGCCGCAGCGAGTTCACGCTCTCCTGGAAGCAGGCGGCGGAAATCAACTGGGGCACCATCCTGCTGTTCGGTGGCGGTCTGGCGTTCGGCGAGTTAATGATCAAGACCGGGTTGTCGGATGCGGTCGGCCATGGATTCGTGGATTGGTTCGGGGTGAGCACCCTGTGGGGCCTGACGGCCCTGTCCATCGGCATCGCCGTGCTCGTCAGCGAGCTGGCGTCCAACACCGCGTCGGCCAGCATGCTGGTCCCGCTGGTCATCGCCATCGCGCAATCGGCCGGCGTACCGGTCGCGCCCCCTGCGCTGGGCGCCTGCCTGGGTGCCAGCCTGGGATTTGCCCTGCCCGTATCCACCCCGCCGAACGCCATCGTCTACGGCACCGGCCACATCCCGATGCAGAGCATGATCCGCGCCGGACTCCTGTTCGACCTCGTCGGCGCGTGCTTCATCTGGCTGACGCTCCGGCTGCTCTGCCCCCTGCTCGGCCTGAGTTGATCGGCTGAACGGCCGCCTCTCGTTGGCAGTGCAGCCCCTATCGCCTCCGCCCTTGCCTTGCAAGTTGCCGCCCTGTCGGCTAAGATGTCCCGATTTTTCTGGCTCTTTTTCCGATAGCCTCAAGCCTGATCCGAACGAGCGTCGCAAGGAGGTAGCATGAGCGGGAGACGGTGGCCGATCGCAGTGGCATGGCTGATAGCCGCCTTATTCATGACCGGCTTGGAAGTGGCCTCGGCGGAGCCCTACGAACTGACCAAACACGACGTGATGGACCCCAAGCTCGTCAAGAGCGCGGACATCTCGATCTTCGGCGTCAAGCTGGGCGACCCGGAATCCAAGGCTGTCGACTTGCTGGTGAACGAGAAGATTCCGGGCATCAAGCCGGAGCAGGAAGCCTCATTCATCTTTTTGTTGGATCAACGCAAACCCACAGGCCCGATGGCGGGCGTACAGCTGCTGGACGGCAAGGTCACGCTGATTTTTATCAACAACCGGTTTGCCTACAAGGTACGCGGCGTCTTCCGGGCCGTGTTGAACAGCGAGAGCCCAGACGATATCCGCAAACTGTTGGGCAAGGAAGATTTCGGAGACGAGAACGTGATGGGCGCCGCGATGAACTACGAAAAGCAGGGTTGTGTGGTGAACTACCTCGGCAAGGACTTCAACATCGAATTCTCCCGCCCCTAGTCAGAAATTCCCTACAGGCCGGCAGATCAACGCTGCTGCAGACCGTAGTTGATCAGGCTGGCCGCCGTGTTCCAACGGCGGTTGGCGTGCAGCAGCACCAACAGCAGTTCCTTTCCATCCTGTGACACCTTGGCGATCAGGCAACGGCCCGCGCGCGAGGTAAATCCCGTCTTGACGCCTTCCACGCCGGGAAATTTTCCGAGGAGGCGGTTCGTGTTCTTCAGCAGATAGGTGCGGTTCGCGTTCACCGGGCTGATCAGCTGAATCTCCTCCCGCACCAACGAACGGAACACGGGGTCCTGCAGCGCCACTTCGCTGAGCTTGGCCAGATCGGCCGCCGTGGCGTAATGCTCCGGCGCATCGAAGCCGCAGGCGTTGCTGAAATGGGTGTCCGCCAGGCCCAAGGCCGAGGCTTTTGCATTCATCAGCGCCACGAACCGCTCTTCCGAGCCCCCGACGTGCTCGGCGGCGGCCAGACAGGCGTCGTTCGCCGAGGTAATCAGCATGGCTTTGAGCAAATCCCCGAGGTGATACACATGCCCGGGACGCAGGCGCAAGTGGGTCTTCGGTGCGGCGGCCGCAGTGCGGCTGACCGTCACCAGATCCTCCTGGCGTCCGGACTCCAGAATCACCAGCGCCGACATGATCTTGGTCAGGCTGGCCGGCGAGAGCCGGCGATCGGACCCGTACTCGTAGAGCGTACGGCCCGTGGTCAAGTCTTTGAGCAGGATACCGTGCGCCGAGTGCTGACTGCGAAGCGCGTGGAGTTGGTGCGGGGACAACCGCAAGCCGACGGGAGCATCGTCCTCTGGGTCCGCCAAGAGCGCGCGATCGACGATCGGCTTGGCGACGGTCGGTGCGGGAAAGGCAAGAAGGCCTGCCGCCATGATAGCGACAAGCGCCGAGAGGATCCGAAACGGTCCCCTGCGGCGGCTACAGCGTGAGGGTTTCTCTGACTTTGCTTCCACGTACCCCGCTGTCAATGACCTTGTGGAAAAACCTGAGCAGGTCGGCCAGGTCCAGCCAGAACCCGCAATTGAGGCAACGGGCATAGAGACGGCGGTTGAGCAGCGTGTAATGCCGCTCCACCATCATGAATCCTTTGCACTTCAGGCAGTTCATCGGCCGGTCTGGCTGATCGCATCGTGACTCGCATCCAGAGCCCGGATCGCGCCGAGCCCATCATTGCACACTGGCGAGCTTCTACCTCGTCTCGCGGCTCCTGTCAAGCGCATTGTGCGCTCACGAGCCATTGAATACGCGAACATCCCTCTGTGAGCGCGTCGCGACACCCCACAGCGGAGCGGGTTGTTGAGTAGCCAGACCCCTATCTATACCATCGGTTGACTATCCTCGGAACTTGAGATGCCCTGCTCCGAATTTCTCGGCACCCGACCGGAATCCCTTCAGGATTTGGCAGGAGCGACCGGGGGGACCGACGCTTTGAGTCCCCGGTGGAGAAAAATGGAGACGCTGCCGGCCCCGTTGTTGGCGATCGCCAAGCCCGGCTCTTCCATCGCCTGTTTGGTCGTGAGCGCAAGCGAGGCGATGGCAAAGGGACCGCTTTTCGTCTTGTAGTTTTGCGGGGGATAGTGGAAGGTGCCGTCGCCGCGGCCATACAGAATGGACAGATCGTTCGACTGGACGTTCGCAACGGCCACATCCAGCCTGCGGTCCCCGTTAAAATCACGAGCGAGCCCGAAGACAGGACCGGCATCCGCGCCGGCTTCCTTCCCCGCCTGAAACGTGCCGTCTCCGTTGCCCAGAAAGATCGTAAACGTGTCCATTTCCCCGTTCATCACCAACAGATCGAGCATCTGGTCGTTGTTAAAATCGGCGAAGCCCACCGCCAGCGGCCGCTTCCCGGTCCGATAGTCCTTGGGCTTCTGAAACGTGCCGTCGCCTTTCCCCATCCAGACGGACACGGCGCTGCTCATGGGCCCTCCGTTGGTCACGGCCAAGTCCGGCTTCCCGTCCCGGTTCAAATCGGCAACGGCGATGGACGTCGGGGTATCTCCATATTCATAGAGGACCCCCTCGGCAAACGTACCGTCTCCATTCCCGAGTAGCACTTTGATTTTATCGTTGCGGAGCGCCACGGCAAGATCTTGCTTCCGATCGCCGTTGAAATCGCCGCTGGCAATGGAAACCGGCGTTTTGTTCACGGCATAGCGCTGACCCTGCCCGAACTGTCCGTTCGCCAGCCCCAGGAAAATCGCCACATGATCGCTGCCGGCGCAGGCCACCGCCAAGTCCACCCGGCCGTCGCCGTTATAGTCGCTCAACGCCAGTGCCCGCGGCTCTTTCGCTGCCTCGATCTGCACCTGGTCTTTGAAGGTGCCGTCCCCGTTGCCAAAGAGCAGCGAGAGGGAATTGTTCGCGATGTTGGTGGTGATCAGATCGGTGAATCCGTCCTGATTGAAGTCGGCGGTTGCCACCGAGGTCGGATTCTTCCCCACCTGGTACGTGGCAAAGAGATACAAGAGGTCAGGGGGGACGTAGGAATCTTTCTGAATGCAGCCGATACTGGTCAACAGCGCCAGAGCCAGCGTTCCGCGCAGAACCCTTGCGGCGATGTTCCCCTGTCCGACTGCCTGTGGGTGCCTCATGAAATCGGGCCTTTCGATGTGTATACAGAACCGCATGAAAGCAGACCGGCCGCTCCGGTCCAGCCAGACGACCGTGCCAAGACCGTCCGGACTCCCTCCGTGTTGGCTGAGTATACAAAGCCTCTTCACCCTCCGCAATGCTTATGGACCCTGCATGGAGACCGGCTGCGGATCGCCCAGCGACGCCGCGCGCGTACCGATGGAAGAATAATGAGATTCCCTCTGGAAGATCGGCGCAGACCTGGGGTAGAATGCCCCTGGATTCAGGAGGAGACGCCCATGGCAGAGAAAGTGAAGATCGAGTTGACGATGTACGGGATCGCGGAAGTCCTGAAGTGGTGTATCGACAAAAACCACGGCCGGGTTCCCGTGGTGGAGACGGACGGCTTCAAAAAGATGCACGCCCTGCTGGCCGAGAAGCCCCAGGCGAGCGATTATTTCACGCTGGACCAGTTCTGGAAGAAGCCGGTGATGCTGGAATTGACGGAGGACGAGGTGGCCACGATCGACCGCTGCCTCTACGACATTCCCAATTTCGACAACGTCCAGCTCCCCCAGATCAGGCACAAATTCTGGCCGAAGCAACCGGCCGCCCACTAGACGCCCTCCCGATAGGCACAAGTTGTTCAGCGGCGCGCCTGACCTGCAGGCCGGACACGGATTGTGCGAGCCGGCGTTGAGCGATCAATTGCGGGGGGAGTCGGCCGTGGCGGCCAGGGCCGCGACTTGGGCGAGGCGGGCCGAACAGTACTGCGTGATCGGATCCGTTTCAGCGTCCGGGTCGGTGCCGTCCCAGAATACCGTATGGATGTTCCAACGGATCACGGGATAGAAAATCACCCCGGGGTTCGTCATCAGCACGGCGCCGACTTCGGTCAGGATTTCCTCTTCGTCCATCCTCGTGCGCACGCGCTTATAGACCTTGTCATACCAGTCCAGCATCGGCCGGTAGGAGGCCTTGGCTTCGACAAACCGCCGGTACGCCTCTCCCGCATCCGGCAGGTCTTCGATACGAGGATCGCCAGGCGAATCGTTCAGCGCCGCATCGCGCCTGAGCATCGAAGCGCGCCAGGACGCTTCAAGTTGCTCCAAGTCTTCATGAGCTTTGAGATAATCCGGCGTGAGACTGGCCAGGCAGCGCCCTTCATGCTTCAGTGACGCGGCGCAACCGCTCAAGAGCAGACAGGCTATCAGCAGGCTGACGCGTGTCATGCCACTCCACGCCCTCGCTCGACGGAAGAACCCTACAGGTTCCCCTCACCCTTGAGGTAGTTCCGGAACCGATCCATCAATTCGGCGCCCAGCGTGCCTCCCTCCGGCTTCTTCGTCTCCGGATCCTTGAAGTGCCCACGGATTTCAGCGAGCCGCTTCTCGGCCTGCTCGTTGCCCTGAAGCCGCTTGGTCTTCTGCAGCGCCGTATCGAACGCATCGAAGGTCAGCTCCTTGTAGCCGAAACTCCGGATGCGCTTCACGGCTTTCATCATGGCTTCGTTCCGGAACTTCGTGAGGTGCTCGGAATCGATCTCCTTCAAGCCCAGCTTGCGCGCACGACGCTCAGCCGCTTTCCGGATTCCGCTGCGCACGAAGTCCGGCGAGGTCTGCAGCCGCTTCCACGACTCGTCGCTCCAGGCCACCCGCGACAGCGGCGCATCCCAGAGTTGGGTCAAGGCCGCCTCGTCGATCCGCGCCAGGCCCTTGTCGCGGGCCATATCTTCCGTGTCCCGCTTGAGCATGTCGGTGACGAAATCCATGGCGATCGGAGGCGCCTGTTGAATCTTTTCCTGCAGCCGGGCCAACGCCCCATCGCTCCACTCCATCGGGGGACGCGCCGCCTCCTGCACTTCGCCGAGCGCTTCGACCCGCTCGAAGAGCTCGATGTCGACTTCCAGGTGGCCGCCTTCGACCGCAAGCTCTTCGGCAATCTGTTTGATCATGCCTTGCATGAATTCCGGCACGGCGGCCAGCCGATCCTTCGCCGCGGCGGTCCAGGGCAATTTCCCCTGTGCCATTTGGTCGGCCGCGGCCGCCATGCCCGCCTCTCCACCCATACGCCCCATCATCTGGCCCTTGAACTGGTCCAGGATCGCGCCGGTGATCTCGGGATAGCCGAGCTCGCGGGCTTTTTTCTCGGCCAGCTTCTTGACCATCCCGCGGAGAAACGCCGGGGCCCGCTCCATCCGTTGCAGGGCGTCCTCGGCCCAGAGAATGTCCGGGGCAGCTTGGTCTTGCGAATCGAGAGTTCCCATGCTGGGCCTTTCTGGTCGACCTATCGGTTCAACAGCTCTTTTAGTTCCTTGCCGGCTTTGAAGAAGGGCACGCGTTTGGCCGGCACCGCCACGGTGGCGCCGGTCTTCGGATTGCGGCCCTCCTTCATCCGGCGGGCGCGCAGACGAAAGCTGCCGAAGCCTCGAATTTCCGTCTTGTCGCCCTTTTGCAGCGAATTGCGGATGCTGTTGAAGATGGTATTCACGACGACCTCAGCCTGCCGCTTGGTCAACGTCACCACCTGCTCCGAGACTCGCTCGATGATCTGCGCCTTCGTCATGTCCTGGCCTCCTCTGTGAGCTGTCAGCGGTCAGCCATCACTGTGTGGAGACCGCATCCGCCAATGTGCTGCGAGCCGATCGCTGAGTTCTTTCCGCTCCCCGCTCAGAACGCCATGAGGTACTTGAGGCTGACGCCGGTCTGGAAATCACACCGCGGCAGCGAACCGAACAGCCGGCTTTCCAGCAGTTCCCTGACCGAGAAGCGCCGCCGGGGTTCCACTACTTTGGGTTCCCCTTCGATGCCGGCCATCTCGGCGGCAAGCTTGATCGCATCGTTCAGATCGCCCAACTCGTCCACCAGCTTGGCGGCCTTCGCCTGCCGCCCGGTAAACACGCGCCCATCGGCCAGCAAACGGACGTCGCGCTGGTCCATTGAACGGCCCTCTGCCACGGCCTCGATGAACTGGCTGTGCACGTCGTCCATCACGGACTGGAGAATGAGGCGGTCTTCCTCCTTCATCTTGCGGAACGGCGACCCGAGATCCTTGTGCTCGCCGCTTTTGACCACCACGCTCTCGACGCCGATTTTCTTCATCAGACCTTCGAAATTCGCCAGCTCCATGATCACCCCGATGCTGCCGGTGAGCGTGCCGGGGTTGGCCATGATCCGGTCAGTAGCGGCAGCAATATAGTAACCTCCGGAAGCCGCCACGGTCCCCATCGACGCAACGACAGCCTTGCTGTGCTCGCTTCGGACACGTTTCACCGCGTCATGGATCTCTTGCGACGGCACCACGCCGCCGCCGGGGCTGTCAATCCGCAGCACGATGGCTTTGACCGAGGGACTCTCCGCATATTTTTTCAAGTCCCCGACCGTCTGCTGGGCGTCCATAATGACCCCCTCGACGCGGATCAGGGCGATCCGATCCTCGCCGGACAGGTCCACGTCCGGCCCGAGGAGATTCGCCATGGTCATCAGAAGGAACCCGCCCAAGATCACCCACATGATGATCCGAAGCGGTCTCCAGCGACGCGGTTTCTGGGAACTGTCGTCAGCCATGGGCCTGTATTCCATCCGCCTTCAGCCGGCGGCGATCGGCGAATCGCCGACCGCCGCCGACTTCGTGGCGTTTCCCGTCACCCGTTGTCGGATTCGTCGTCGCTGCGCTTTTTGGTCTTCTTGGCCGCCCGGCCCAGCGACTGATCCAGCACCCCCTGGGTCGAGTGATACTCGTCCATCTGCTTTCGCTCCGTGTCCAGCGTGTGTTCCCGCAGGCTCAGCGCGATCTTCCGCTCCTCGCGGTCCACCTTGATGATCTTGGCCGTCACGTCGTCCTGAACCTTGAACTTCTCCTCCATGCGCACCGAAGGTTCCAGACCCGTCTCGCTGATGTGGATCAGCCCTTCGAGGCCCCCTTCCAATTCGACGAACACGCCGAAGTCCGTGATCTTCGTGACCTTGCCGTTCACGCTAGTCCCCATCCGGTACTTCGATGGAATCTCGTCTTCCCAGGGGTCGCGGCTCAACTGCTTGTAGCCCAGCGACAACCGCTCTTTTTCCTTGTCGATCCGCAGCACCACCGCATCCACCTTCTGGCCCTTCTTGAACAATTCAGACGGGTGCTTGATGTGCTTGGTCCACGACATGTCGGAAATATGGATCAAGCCGTCAATGCCTTCGTCCAATCCGACAAAGGCGCCGAAATCCGTCAGGCTCTTCACCTTCCCTTCGATACGGGTGCCGCTCGGATACTTGGCTTCAACCATGTCCCAGGGATTCGGCGCGGTCTGCTTCATGCCCAGCGAAATCTTCCGGCTGTTCGGATCCACGTTCAGGACCGCTGCCTCGACCTGGTCCCCGACGGAGACCAGACGGGACGGATGCCGGACCTCGTGCGTCCAGGACATCTCCGACACGTGCACTAAGCCCTCGACGCCCGGCTCCAGCTCGATGAACGCGCCGTAGTCGGTCAGGCTCACGACGCGTCCCTTCACCCTCGTGCCGATCGCATACTTGCTGGCCACGTTCGTCCAAGGATCCGCGCCCTTCTGCTTCAGGCCGAGCGAAATGCGGCCCGTCTCGCGATCGTATTTCAGCACCATGACTTCCACTTTGTCGCCGATCACGAACAATTCGGAGGGATGGCCGACCCGCCCCCACGACATGTCCGTGATGTGCAGCAGGCCGTCGATCCCGCCCAGGTCGATGAAGGCCCCGTACTCGGTGATGTTTTTGACCATGCCCTGGATCAACTGGCCTTCCTTCAACGTCGAGAGGGTCGTCTGCCGCCGCTTGTCCCTGGTCTCTTCCAGCAGGACCCGGCGCGACACGACCACATTGCCCCGACGATGGTTGATCTTGATGATCTTCAGCGGGAAGGTCTTGCCGACCAAGCCGTCCAGGTCGCGCACGGGGTGCAGGTCGATTTGTGAGCCGGGCAGGAAGGCTTTCACGCCGATGTCCACCATCATCCCGCCCTTGATGCGGGAGACGATCCGGCCCTCGACAACCTTCTCGTCCTTGTGGGCCTTTTCCAGCTCCTCCCAGACCTTCATCTTGTCGGCTTTTTCTTTCGACAGGATGAGGTTGCCGTCGGCGTCCTCGCGCTCCTCGATATAGACCTGCAGCCGGTCGCCCACCTTCAGCCCCTGCAAGTCTTCCGGGATAAACTGATCGGCGGGGATGATCCCTTCCGACTTGTACCCGATGTCCACGACCACCCTGTCCTTGCCGACCGTCACGACGCGGCCCTCGATGATCGTGCCCTCCTCGAAATTCCGGAAGGTCTCTTCGTACAGCGCCTCCAAGGCCGCCCGGTCCATCACTTCACCCGCCTGCTTCGTTGCCATGTCCATGCGTCTGGTTCCTAACCTTCTAAACTTCCGACTCCCGTCGGATGCTGATGATCAACGTGGCGGCGGCGCAACCCCCCATGGGCTGCGATGCCCGCCGAAACACCGAGCCTCACTCAGCGCTGAGAGGCCCGGCAGTCGGATCGGCAGTGCGGTCCGCCGGCGGGGCCACCTGCCCCAGCTCGGCAATCCGCTCCAGGACCGTCCGGCTCACGTGGCGATAAAACTCCTTCCCGCTCACCCGCTCCAATTCCTTCGCGAAATCCATCGGCGCCCCGAACGTCACCTGGATGGGTCGGAATCGCACCCAGGTCCGTCCCGTCGGCAGCGCGTCGTAGGCCCCGCTGATGTAGGCCGGCACCACGGGACAGCGGGTCTCTTCCACGATCACGCCCAACCCTGGCTTGCCCTGCCGCAACGACCCGTCCGGCGTACGCCGCCCTTCCGGATAAATCACCACGACCTGCCCCTGCTTGATCAGAGCGATCGCTTTTCCGAACCCTTCCCGATCCAAGCGGCCCAGCCGGATGGGAATCCATCCCAGCCAGCGGCAAATCGCCTTCACCCAGTTGGGGCCGAACAAATCCTGACGGCCCAAGTACCAGGCCCGCCGCTTCAGCCCACAGCCCATGAGCGGAATGTCCAGGTAACTGGCATGGTTCGCCGCTACCAACAACCCGCCCTGCTTGGGCACCAGCTCCACCCCCCGGACCCGAAACCGGAAACAGAGCCGGGCGACCGCATGACACAACAACCACAAGGACGCGTAGGCGACTCCGCTCACAGCTTGGTCGAAATCACGTCCAACAACTTGGCGACCACCTGCTCCACCGTGAGCGCCGAGGAGTCTACCGTGACGGCATCCGCGGCCGGGACGAGGGGGGCCAGCTCCCTCGTCCGGTCCTGCCGGTCCCGATCCTCGATCTCACGGCTGGTCTGCTCAAGCCGAGACGCCTGGCCGGTCCCGGCCAACTCCTGATGCCGCCTGGCCGCTCGAGTAGCCAGATCCGCATCCAGAAAAAACTTCGCCTCGGCCTGGGGGAAAATGCGGGTCCCCAGATCACGCCCTTCGGCAACAATGCCGCCCGACTCGCCGATGCGGCGCTGCACCGGAAGCAGCCACTCGCGTACGGCCGGCATCGCCGAGACCAGCGACGCCAGCCTGCTGATCTCAGGCGTGCGAATGTCGTTGGTCACATCC
>JBJTAZ010000318.1:0-2589 GCA_046091085.1 Nitrospiraceae bacterium | reverse complement strand
TGCTTAAACTCCGTCAAGGCTCGATTCAACTTCGTCGTCTGTTCATGGAGGGCCGCGAACGACTTGTCGCGCTCGTCCAGCCGCCCATCAACCGCTTTGGCCATGGATGCCAATGCGACGGTTTGCTCGTTCACCACCTTTTCCGATGAGGCCGAGCGGGCCGCCGATTCGGCGTCACGCTTAGCAATCAGTTGCTCGATCTTGGCCGCCCGGTCTTCCACCCGCGCTTCCAGAGCCTTGACCTTGTGGTCGTTCTCGTCGATCTTGCCCTGGATCTTCGGCTGATCCTCCTCGCGAATTTCGCGGATCGCACTGAGGGCCCTGGCCCTGGCTTCATTGATGAGGGAACCGGCCTGGGCAATCTGCTCGTCGAGTTTTTTGATCGCCGCCTCGATCTCTTCCTCCCGCTGATCGAGCTTGGCGATCTTCTTGTCCAGCTCCTGGCTGACTTGGAGCAATTCGGATTTTTGCGCCAGACAACCGGAGAGCAGCAGGCACACCGCGATGCCGGCCGAGATCATCAGGCCGGGCTGACGAAACGCAACCAAGCTGCGCCGGTTACTTGCCGCTGACGACCAAATGGCCGCGTCGGTTTTGTTGGTAACAGGACTCATTCTGCTCCTTGCAGAAAGGCCGATCCTTGCCGTAGGACACGGCCGTGATGCGATTGCCGGCCACGCCCAGCTCGACCAGGTAATCGCGAACCGCCTTGGCCCGCTTCTGCCCCAGGACCAAATTGTAGGCCTGTGTGCCACGCTCGTCGCAATGGCCTTCGACCGCCAGCTTCTGCGAGCCATGGGCCTTGAGCCAGTCGGCGTCCGTGGACAGGGCTTGCTTGCTGTCTTCATTCAGCTTCCACGAATCGTAGGCGAAGAAGACGTCGTCGAGGCCGGCTGAGGTCGTCGCCGCCTGCTCCTGCTGCATCTCTCGCTGCATGGATGAACCGGACGAATCGGACGGAGCCGCTTTCGCAACGACCACGCCGTCCGACACCCGTTCCTCACCCGATCCCTTCGAGACCCCTACGCCTGCGTCACCCGGCAACCCTCCGAACTGCGGGCCGGAAGGCGCGTTGTCGTCTCCCCCCTGCTTGGCTTGGCTGGGCGCCGGCTCGAACGACTTGGATCCGGCATCCACTTGAATGGACTTGCTGCACCCGACGCCGACCAGCAATGTTAGCCCCAACAGACCCACGAGGGGCGCGATTCTTTTCACCGTATACATGCGTTTGTCTCCTCCTATAGGTGACGACCGGACTGCCTGCGCTGAAACACTCCAGTCCTTATGCCGGCGACCAAGACGGGGCGCTGTGATGCACCCCGCCCGACGTCAGCCGTTCCCTCTCGCTTCCGTCGCTGTTGATCATATAGATGTGACTCTTCCCCTCCGCGCTCGAGCTGAACACCAGATGACGCCCGTCCGGAGACCAGGAGGGCGAGTCGTCCACCCCCTGGCCGGAGGTGATTTGCACCCGCTTCTGCCCGTCCGGGCTGATCAGGCACAGCTTATACTGCCGGTCCTGGCCGCGGCAAACATAGGCGATCCAATTGCCGCGCGGCGACCAAGCCGGAGCGGCGTTATGATCTCCCTCGAAGGTCAGGCGACGCACGTTGGAACCGTCCGCGCTCATCAAATAGAGTTGCGGGCTCCCCCCCCGGTCGGACACGAAGGCCAGCTCGCGACCGGACGGCGACCAGGCGGGCGACAAGTCCCCGCCGGTGTGGTCCGTCAGTCTGGTCAGCGTTTTCGTATGCAGATTGAGTTTGTACAATTCGGCGTTGCCCTCGTTGCTGGACGCGAAGGCCAGATCGTTCCCGTCCGGCGAGAAGGCCGGCGTGATGTTCAAGCCCGACATGGACACCAGCGTCGCCCGTTTCCCCGTCGCCAGCTCGATCGCGTCGATATCCTGTTTGGTCCGGCTCCGGTACGTGGTGAAGACGAGATGCCGGCGATCGGGCGACCAGCGCGGCATGAGGCTCAAAAATCCGTCGGCCGTGACTTGGCGCGGGCCGTACCCGTCATAGTCCATCACGTGCAGTTCGCGGCTGCCGCCCTGCTCGGACACGAACGCGATCTTCGTCTTGGCGATGCCCGGTTCACCCGTGTACCGATAGACCAGCTCGTCGGCCAATCGATGCGCCATCTGCCGCAACACGGACGGGGCCCCGACGTAGCGTTTGCTGGCGACGGCTTCCTGCTTGACCCCGTCGTAGATCAATCCGTCCAGCACCACATCCGGCGCGCGGGCCGCCACCTGCCCCCAGACCACCACCGCGATGCCGTTGTCCGCCGCCTGCTTGAACAGCACGTTCTGCGCCCCGTTTACTCCGTCGAGCGTCAGGCCCAGCTTGGCCGGATCGGCCACCGAAAAAATCTGCGACCGGCGCAAATCGTCCTTGAGGACCTGCGTCAGCCTCTGGCCTGGGCTGTCCGGCAGCGGCGCGTCGCGAAACCCCAACACCGCGATGGGAATCTTCTGAAAGTCCGGCCTGGTCGCCTCCAGAAAAACGTCGGCTGCCCCGGACTCGCGGGACTCGATGACCGCGCCAAGCCCGGCTCCGAGGCACAGCAGTATGACAAGCACATATC
>JBJTAZ010000317.1:0-4274 GCA_046091085.1 Nitrospiraceae bacterium | reverse complement strand
GGCGCGCGCGTCCGGGTCGCTGAGGGTTTGATAAGCCTGGTTGATCAGTTGGGTGCGGGTTTCCGCTTTCTTGTACAGGGCCGATGAATGGCTGAAGCGATCCGGATGCCAGACCTGCATCTGTTCGTGCCAGGCCTTCTTGATGTCCTCGCTCGTGGCGCCGGGCGCGATCTCGAGCACCGCGTAATAGTTGACCGTCCGTTGTTCCCGCATGGGCTCTCCTGATTGAGTTTGGCAAGTGTAGCTGAGTGGACAGGGGGGTTCTAGAAAATAGTATAGCGTCAGGCCCGATTTTGTGGCACGGTACCCTCCATCGCGGAACGATCTGATGTCGAACACGGCTTCGCGTTACGATTTGAGCCATCCTCTTGATCACCGGTCCGAATCCTGTTCGGGATGTACAACCGGCAGCGATATGTTGATCTGGCACAATGATTGGATGGTACGCGCAACAGAAAGAGTCGCATGAATCTGAGAACGATGCCGCTCCCCTTCAAAGTCTTGGCGACGTGTTTTTTGCTGACCATCGGGGTGGGCTATCTGTTTGCGCTCGCCTATCTCTATCTCATCGATCTCAAGCCCCATGCGACGCAGGGTCTCGACGCGGTGCAATCCGTCATCGTCAAATATTATGGCAATCGGGACGGCAGTCGGCTGGAGGCGGCGCTGGAAGGCAACATGAGGGGCTATGCCACCCCTGCCGACAAGCAACAGATCATCCGGTGGCTCAGGCACGGCGCGCCCGAAGCGGAGTTCGACAACATTCAGCCGATTCTTGCACGGTCCTGCGCCGGCTGTCATCACGCACAATCCGAATCGCCGCTCCCGCCGTTGACCTCCTATGCCGATGTCTCCGAGTACACGGCCGTCGATGCGGGCCAATCCGTCAAGAGTCTGGTTCGAGTCTCCCATATTCACCTCTTCGGGATGAGCTTCATCTTCATGCTCACGAGTATCATCTTTGCCTTCAGCGGCACGTCGCTGGTCCTCCGATCGGTGCTGATCGCCATTCCGTTCCTGGCCATCTGGCTCGACATCGGCTCTTGGTGGTTCACGAAATATGCACCGGCATTTGCGTATACCGTGATTGTCGGAGGGGTGTTAATGGGACTCTCGCTGGCGGTCCAGATCGGCGTTTCGCTGTACGAGATGTGGTTCGTGGGCGTTTCGAAAGTTCAAGGATGAACGGATTGGATTGCGTCTAATGGTTTGCCAAGGGGGCAGGCTGGAGGATGGGCTGTGAGCGCACGATGATTCGTGTGACGCGTTCGGCTATTGATCAATTCCTGGCCTTGCTGCTGGAGCACCCGGAAGAGCACGTCGTGCGGATCACCGTGAAGGATCTCGACGATCACCGGCTGACCTTCGGCCTCACCTTGGAAGAGGCCGCCCGGCCCGGCGATGCAATTCAGGAGGTCGAGGGGGTGACGATTGTCACCGAGGCCCAGAGCGCTGCGCGGATGGATGGGATGACCGTGGACTATCGTGAACCGGAGGGCTTCCGGTTCTTGCATCCGGCCCAGCCGAATGAGTTGCCCCTGTGGCCTTCGAACTTGAATTGACGGCACAGGGGGAGGGGCAGGGCTTCGAACTCACAGAAAGGGCGTGAGCAATATGATGTGGCGCAGTCCTCAGCGATGTGCATCGGTCTTGGCGGGCCTGATTCTTTCGGTTCTTCTTGCCTCCTGCATCGCGCTGCCGTTTCCGCACGACGCCAAGCGCACCCCTCTGGTCGCCGGGACGATCGTTGACGCGAAGACCGGGCAGCCCATCCAGGGGGGCGCGATCACGCTGGAGCCGTACGGTGCGACCGGAGATGAGGGCGTCCATGTCCTGACCGATCAGGCCGGCCACTTTGAGGCGCAAGTCGTCACGAGGAGCTGGTGGGTTGTTCTGTGGTTGGGGTCATTCGATCCGTTCTGCGAATATCGTCTCATTGTGGAACATGCGGCCTATCGGACGGTCGATACGGGATCGGGTAGTTTGGGCGATTGTCCTGAATCGCAGACCCGGCTTGTGCGGATGGACAAGAAAGCCCCTGAGTCTCGGCGATAGGCGAACGGCAGAGGAGCGGATATGAAACAGGAAGACGCGAGGCAGCGGATCGAAACGGCGATTGAGCAGTATGGCCAGCATGCCGCGAACGCGATCGAGCTGGTGATCAATGAGGTGCGTTCCGATCGCGGGGCGGAGGCGGTCAACGAGCTGATCGACGAATTCGACCTGGAGCTGCGCTACAACATCCCGCCGATGGAATCGGACTACTCAAATAGCTGACCGCCGCAGGCTTGGAGGCCGTGCATGTCCCTGATCGCTTATAACCAGGTGCCGATGCCGTCGTTCATGTATGGCACGGCGTGGAAGAAAGAGGCGACGGCGCAGCTCGTCCAGCAGGCCGTGAGGGCCGGTTTTCGGGCGATCGACACGGCCAATCAACTGATCCATTACCAGGAAGCGCTGGTGGGGGACGCGTTGCTGGCCCTCGCCACACAGGGGATCGCGCGCGAGACTCTGTTTCTCCAGACCAAATTTACGCCGGTCAACGGCCAGGATCACCGTCCGCCCTACGATGCCAAGGCCGATCTCGCCACCCAGGTGAACCAGTCTTTCGACAGTTCCCTGACCCATCTCCACACGAACTATCTGGACTCCTATGTCCTGCATGGACCCTATGCACGCTATGGACTGGGGGATGCGGATTGGGAAGTCTGGGCGGCCATCGAAGGACTCTATGCCTCGGGGAAAGCCAAGATGATCGGCATCAGCAACGTCTCAGCCGATCAGTTGACCCAACTCTGTGCGCGGGCGGCCCACAAGCCCATGGTGGTGCAGAACCGCTGTTATGCCGCGCTGGGATGGGATCGGGATGTGCGGGAGATCTGCCGGGCCCAGCACATCGTCTATCAGGGGTTTTCGCTGCTGACCGCCAATCGGGAGGTCTTGATGGAGCCGGCCGTGCGGGCCATCGCGCAGCGGGTCGGGTCCGGGATCGCACAGGTCGTCTTTCGCTTTGCCATGCAGATCGGGATGCTGCCGCTCACCGGTACCACGAACTCCCAGCACATGACCGAAGACCTTCAGGCCGACCGGTTCACCTTGACCTCCGACGACCTCCGGCTGATCGAGACGATCGGTATATAGTGCCGGCCATCGGCTGCGTCGCGTTGCGCGAGAAGGGCGATCTTCCGGCTCGGCTGGCCAACGAGTCGGATGCGGGTCGGTCACGATTCACCATGCTGCGAGTGATACGCGTTTCAGCCAAGCCGTGCCATTGTGGGCTCTCCTGATGAAACCATGGGCTCGATGTCCGTGAGCCCGAGGTCTCAGTTATAATCGCCTCACGATGCCCATTCAGATACAGCGCGCGCAGCCTGCCGATGCCCGGATCATTACCGAGATGATCGGGGAATTACTGGATGAAATCGTGGCCGTTATTGGCTCCAAGGTTTTCGTCTTTGACCCGGCAGAGACCGAGGCTCGTGCTCGGACATGGCTGGCCGATCGGACATACAGAGTCTTTCTGGCTCGTGCTGGCGACAGCGCCGCGGGCTTTGTCGCGTTGTATCAAAGCTACGCTCTCTATGCGGAAGGGGCGTTCGGGACCGTTCCAGAGCTCTATGTGCGTCCTGCGTATCGGTCGCAGGGGGTGGGGACGCGCCTGATTGCAGAAGCCAAGGCGTATGCCAGATCTGAACGATGGACCAGATTGGAGGTCACCACGCCTCCGTTGCCGCAGTTCGATCGAACGCTCCGGTTCTATGAGCGGCAGGGATTCGGCCTGTCCGGTGGACGAAAGATGAAAACGGATCTCTTGTGAAGCCAGTGATTCAAGAAGAGCGAGCCGGCTGCGGGATTGCGCGCGCAACGATGCAGCGGTCAACGATGAGAAGGTGAAGATCGCCATCATCGGCGGGGGACCGGCCGGGCTCATGGCTGCGGAGGCGGCTTGCGCCTCCGGCGTCCCGCCTGTCGAGATTGCCCTCTACGACGCCATGGCCTCCGTGGGGCGGAAGTTTCTGCTGGCCGGGAAGGGCGGGCTGAACCTCACGCATGCCGAACCGCTGGAGCCGTTCCTGGCTCGCTACGGCTCTCGTCGCGACCGGATCGCTCCGCTGCTGGCTGCGTTCGGGCCTGACGACCTGCGCGCCTGGGCGATGGGGCTGGGCAGCGAAACCTTTGTCGGCACTTCCGGACGCGTGTTCCCCTCCGATCTCAAGGCTGCGCCGCTGCTGCGCGCCTGGCTGCGCCGGTTGCGCCAGGCGGGCGTGACGTTC
>JBJTAZ010000316.1:0-5385 GCA_046091085.1 Nitrospiraceae bacterium | reverse complement strand
TCCCTCCACGTAGGTCAGGTCGCCCGGCTCAGCTTGCTCCAGGCTGGAGGCCCCGACGATGAGTTGGTCGGGCGAGCCGGAGAGCCGGCCGCCGACCGCGTCGCAGATCGCATCAACGCGAAGCCTCGGTGGGTGAGGGTTGGCCATGAAGAGGTCCTTTCCCGCTAGCTGAGTTTCTTCTTCGCTCGCTTCGCCGGTTTGGCGGTTGTTCCCGTAGGCGCCGGTTTGCCGGGCGCAGCCGCCGGCGTTGGCGAGAGCCGGCGCTCGACATAGGCGGTGACGTCGCCGACCGTGACGAGCTTGTGCAGGTCTCCGTCGGGAATCTGCAAGTCGAAGGCTTCCTCGATGCGGAACAACAGCTCAATGGTGGCCATGGAGTCCAGGCCAAGATCCTCGCGCAAGGACTGGCCTGGCGCGATGGTGTGAACGTCTCGCTTCACATAGTCGGCCAATGCTTGGTGAATGCGTGGGGCGATCGCGGCAGAGGCGTTCATGCTGATTCCTTTATGAAGCCGTGCGGTTCGAAAGTTCTCGCCGCTCAGGCGAAGCGCTTCAAGACCAGCGCGGCGTTGTTGCTGCCGAATCCGAAGGCATTGATCAGGGCCACCTTGAATGGTCGTTCTTGCACGTCTCGCGAGATGCCACCCAGCGCACAAGCGGGGTCCGGGTCATCGTAGTTCGCGGTTGGATGTGCTTGTCCTGTTTCCAACGCCAGCGAGGTGGCGATAGCCCCGATGGCGCCGGCTGCTCCGAGAGTATGGCCGATCAAGGATTTAGAAGCGTTGACCTCGATCCGATCCGCCCGCTTTTTGAATAAGAGCCGAATCGCCGTCGCCTCGACCGCGTCGCCAATCGGGGTCGACGTCGCGTGGGCGTTGATATAGTCGACCTGCGCCGGTGTGACACCCGCATCGTCCAAGGCCAGTTGCATGGTGGCGGCGACATCCGTGCCGTCCTCGCGCGGAATCACCATATGGTAAGCCTCGCTGGTCGCGGCGTAGCCCGCCACTTCCGCATAGATCCTGGCCTTGCGTTTCTTGGCATGGGCCAGGCTCTCAAGAATCAGGGCACCCGCTCCTTCGCCCATGACGAACCCGTCGCGACCTCGGTCGAAAGGACGAGAGGCCTGTGCCGGGCGTTCGTTGAAGCCGGTGGAGAGAACCCGCAGCGAACAGAATCCGGCGAAGACCAGGGGGGTGATGCTGGCGTCGGCGCCGGCGGCAATGATCACGTCGGCCTGTCCGGATCGGATGCAGGTCAGGGCCTGGCCCAGCGCATGGGCGCTGGAGGAGCAGGCGGTCGAGATCGTCAAATTGGGGCCCTTGGCTCCATGCGCCATGGCCACGATGCCGGACGCCGAGTTCAAGGTGATCGTCGGAATGAAGTTGGGGTGCACCCGATTGGGTTTCCGGCTTTCGTAGAGTTGGGTGATCTCGCGCTCGCCCATGACCATGCCGCCCATGCCGGCGCCCACGATGACCCCGACCCGGTGGGGCGATTCGCGATCCATGTGGAGGCCCGAGTCGGCCAGGGCTTCCTGCGTCGCAATGCGCGCAAACTGGGCGTACCGATCCACGCGGTCCGGATTGACGGATTCGGGAAACCGTACCGACTCAAAGCCTGTCACCTGGCCGGCCACCCGGCAGCGGTACGCGTCCAGCGGTAAGTCTCCGAACGGTTTGATTGCGGCGATGCCAGATCGCCCGTCCAGTGCGGCTTTCCAAAAGGCGGAGACCCCGATGCCGATGGGGGACACTACGCCCAGCCCGGTCACGACGATGCGCGCGCTCATTGACGTCCTCTGCTGTCCGGTCTGTACATGATCACAGCGGCTCTTTTACTCTATGGCCTGATCACAGTCAACCGGCGACTCGGTCGCCGGTGAGGGCTTTGATCGTCATTGCCGGACGTTCAAAAGGAGATATCCGCCGAAGGAAAGAAACAGCAAATTGGCCATCCAGCCGGCCAACAGCGGGGTCATGACGCCGCTTCGTCCGAGAGCGATCGAGATCGAATGCGTCGTCCAGTAGAGAAATCCGATGGCGAGGGCTTGCCCGATCCCCACGGCCATCCCTCCGCCGCGGGTGCCGGTGCGCCTGAGGCTCAAGGCGATGCCCACGATGGTCATGATCAGGCAGACGAAGGGAAAGGCGATGCGCCCGTGATAGTCGGTCAGCATCCGGGCGAAGCTGTACCCGTCCCGACGCAGCCGTTCAACGTAGGCGCTGAGCGCCGGCAGGGTCATTTCCTCCGACTCCACTTTGGCCCAGGTGCTGAAGTCTTCCGGCGTCTGGGACATCGCGATAGGTCTGGTGCGGAATCGCTCGACAGTCAGACGCCCGTCAGGCAAGAGGGTCCGGCTGACGCCGTCCGTCAGGGTCCAGCCTTGCTCGCTGTAGCGGATGCTTTTCGCCTCAATCATCGCAGCTAGCCGGAAATCGGGTTCCAGAAGGTACAGGCTGACGCCACGCAAGGTGGTGCCGTCCGGTTCCACAACCTCGATGTTGAGGAGCGTCCGGTTGCCGGCTTGGATCCAGGGCCGGTCGGCCTTGAAAGTGGCGAGGCCGTTTTTTTTCTCGATTAAGACGGTCTTGACGTACTCGGCCTTGCTCGTGGCGGCCGGCATGACCAGGGTGCTCAAGAGCAGCAGCGTGAGCGAGAGCAGCAGCGAGACGGCGATGAACGGGGTGGAAATACGGAACAGGCTGATGCCGCAACTGCGCATGGCCGTGACTTCGTTGGTGCGAGACAGCACGCCCAACGCCAAGAGGGTGGCCATAAGGACGCCGAGGGGCACGATTTGAAACGCGATCCCCGGAGTGCGGCAGAGAAAATACCAGAGGATGGCCAGCAGCTCCGCGTCGTACCGGATGAACTTGCGGACTTTTTCGAAAAAGTCCACCACGAGATAGATGGTCATGAGGCCGGCAAAGCACATGGCGAAGACCTTGCAGTATTCAGAGACCATGTAGCGAAAGAGAATCGTCATCGGTGCGCCACGCCGGTCATCGTTGGTTTACGCGATAAAACAGTACAAGGCCGATGGCCAAAAACACGCCGTTGGGCGCCCAGGCTCCCGCAAAAGGGGGAATGATGAGCGTTGTCACGAAGAACTCGCAGAGTACGTTCAGGACGTAATACACAATGACGATCATCACACCGACCGCAAAGCCTCCCACGCGGCCGGACCGTTTGGATACGATGCCCACAGGTACGCCTAGCATGCCGAAGATGAGCGTGGCGGCGGGGAAGGCCAGGGCTTTGTAATATTCCCTCTGGCGGCGCAAGGCGCCGGCATCGGTCCAGTTCGTCTCGTGAAGCTTCTGGAGCACGGCTTCGCGGGAGGGGCGTTCCTCCGTCGAGGTGTAGAGGCTCTGGTCCAGGCTGATCCGCAAATCATAGGATGCGAATGCCACCTGGTGGTATTGCTCCGCATCGCGTGGGCGGCTGTGAATGGTGCCGTTGAGCAGTCGGATGCCTACCTGGTTGATTCCGATTTCGTTCAGAAGGGCATAGTCGCTGGCGACAATGATCTTGGCGTCCGTTGGGTTGCGTTCATCGGAGATGAAAATGCTTCGGGCGGATGCGCCACCCTGGTCGTCTGAGACGTACATCACCATGTTGGGAATCGGTTCGTTGAACACACCTTTGTCCAGGGCCAACGTCAGTTGGTCGCGCAGCATGTTCAGCGCGAGTTTTTTGAGCGACAGGCTGGTCCAGGGCTGCCCATATTGGGCCAGCGTCAGCGTCAAGACGAACACGAGGCATGAAAAGAGGAGCACGGGCGCCGAAAGGCGGACGAGGCTCAACCCCGCTGCGCGCATGGCGACCAGTTCCTTGTCGTACGACAGACGGCTGAAGGCAGTGATCGAGGCAATGATGCCGGCAATCGGGAGGGTCAAGACCAAGAACGAAGGGAGGAGATGGAGAAAGACCTTCAAGACGGCGGAGAACCCCACCCCCTTTGAGACCAGGAGTTCAACGAGGCGGAGCAGCTCCTTCGTCAGCATCACAAAGCAGAGGGCTAAGAGACTGATGCAGAAGGGGGGGAGCAGTTCCGTGAAGATGTACCGGTCCAGAAGCTTGGGCA
This sequence comes from Nitrospiraceae bacterium, assembly GCA_046091085.1. Lineage (GTDB taxonomy): Bacteria > Nitrospirota > Nitrospiria > Nitrospirales > Nitrospiraceae > SYGV01. Next base: position 1,295 of record JBJTAZ010000316.1, on the reverse strand, counting down.
AGCCGACCTCTGTGGAAAGACCTCTTCGACCATCGCAATATAACGAATTTTCGAGGGTTTGTAAACTTGTGCCTGCGGGCCAGTGTGGTCAGATGCTAGTCAGAGTGCAGGGCTGTCATGGACGGCAGGGAGAAAGAATTCTTGACAAGCAAGGGGGCCTATGTTAAATGCTGCGGCGTTTGCGAAATTGGTGATGGACGTTATGCTGTGTCGATGAAGTACCGCAGAGGGTTCGTGCCTTCTGCGGTCTTTTTTTGCTTGTTGTTGAGATAAGGGGTGCATGGGCTGGTTCGTCTAGCTTTCGGGGTGCGACCAACCCCCGGGGCGGTACAGGAAAGGAGGAGCGTGTGAGAAGTAAGGGGACGGTGAAATGGTTCAATGATCGCAAAGGATTCGGATTTATCCGACTGGAGAGTGGGGAGGATGTTTTCGTCCACTATTCGGCATTGCAAGGCGAAGGATTCAAGACATTGAAAGAGGGTGAGAACGTCGAGTTCGATATCGTTCAGGGTGCCAAGGGGCCGCAAGCGGCCAATGTGGCGAAGGCGGTCTAGTTCGCCTGATTAGCCTATCCTGATCAGGCGTTCGTGATGTTGGATGATGAACGGCCTGCGGTGCCTCACTGCAGGCCGTTTCGTTTGTGCGCCAGTCCGACCTATCCCCTTAACCTTGCACGCGTTTTTGCTGAATCCCTCCCTCTGCTTCACTGCGCCGTTTCTTGACAACCCCCCATTGACCTGATACGGTTCGCAGTTGGGTTGGAGGGGTCTGTGGCGATCGATAAACAAGCCATTCTGGAAAGCGCGCAGCTCCATACATCCAAGGGGCAATACGATAAAGCTATTGCCGAATGGAAGAAACTGACTACCGGAGCACCTGCCGACGCGACAATCTACAATACTATCGGGGATTTGCATCTTAAACGTGCTGCCTCAAACGACGCCATCGACGCGTTTTTCCAAGCTGCAGCGGCCTTTCGAGCTGGAGATGCGGCGCTCAAGGCGATCGCCCTCTATAAAAAATTCTGAAAGTCGATCCGTCCCGCGCCGATGCCTACCGCTGTATGGGCGATTTGAACGCCGAACGGGGGTTGGCGGGAAACGCTGTCGCGGACTATGCTGTTCTGGCCAAGATGCTGCTCAAATCTGGGAAGCAGGAGGCCGCCCTCGATGTGTATCGCAAGATTGCGGCCCTCGACCCGACCCATGCCGAAGCGTTGCAGCGTCTGGGCGGAGGCAGCCAGGAGAGTCGTGGACTTGGCCAGGTTCAGCCGGAGCAGCCTTCTGTTTCAGGTG
>JBJTAZ010000315.1:0-3066 GCA_046091085.1 Nitrospiraceae bacterium | reverse complement strand
CGACCAAGGCGGCCGTGGAAGAGGGCATCGTCCCCGGCGGCGGTGTGGCGCTCATGCGTTGCGTGGCGGTGCTGGAAAACCTGAAGGACGTGCCGGCCGAGCAGATGGTGGGCGTGACCATCGTGAAGCGCGCGCTGGAAGAGCCGATCCGTCAGATCGTCGGCAACGCGGGCATGGAAGGGTCGGTCGTGGTGGACAAGGTCCGCCAGGAGAAGAACCCGGCGTTCGGGTTCAACGCGGCCAACGAACAGTATGTGGACATGCTCAAGGCTGGGATCATCGACCCGACCAAGGTCACGCGCTGCGCCCTGCAGAACGCGGCCAGTGTGGCGGGCCTGATGCTCACCACCGAGGTCATGATCACCGAGCTGCCGGAAGAAAAGAAGGAAGCGGCCATGCCCGGAGGCGGCCACAGCCACGGCATGGAGGGGATGTACTAAGCCGATGCGCTAATGGCTACCAAGCCGATAGCGAAGAGGTGAGAAAAGGGGCCGGGTGGCGAAAGCTGCCCGGCCCGTTTGTTTTTGTGCTATGTCGAAGCAAGCAATAACTGAAGCCAAGTTCTTCGTCGCTCTATATTAACAACAACACTTTTATGGCTTCACATAAGTCAGTCGCCTGGTTAATCCATCTTTGTCATGACAGCCTGCCTGATGCAGAAAAGGCCGAGGCTCAATCCACTGCGCCCCTTGTTCAAGCGGGCAGAGTGCTCTCGAAATTGCCCAGTCCACTAAAAGGAACAATGCGGAGTCTGCCCCATCGATACCCCAACCCGCGGTAGCGGAGCCCACCCAACGAACCGTTCCATCTTCAACATTGACTGAGCGAACGGTAACAGTCTTGACATTCGCCTCAACGAAAACAATTGCCTCAGCTCCAGCCAATCGTCCAACACGCAATATCTCATCGTCACTGCCCATGGTAAGTCGAAGGCGTTGCTCCTCCAAGATATGTTGTAACCGGCTACGCTCAATGACCATGCTTCCATCCTCAGTAAGGTATCCGCTGACTCTAGCCACTACTCCCTCATTTCTACCCCAGACGACTACCTTTGGAGGGCGCATCCATGACGTCGTCAAAACTACTGGCTGATGGGATCCTCCAGTCATAATGTACTGCCCCTGGATACGTCTCTTTTCGTCTCCAATCTCGACTTCGCTTAAACATAAAGTGAGCGGGCACAAGAGGACACGGCTTGCCACTTTTCCGGCAATGGCCGGAACAGGGTCATCGTCATAAATGACTAAGTGAGCACATCCGACGAGAATAAGTGCTAAGCCAAGGACAATTGTCTTCATCATAAGATGGCCCTCTCACTGCTCTCGGATTGCTACTAGTACAGGCTAGGCTGCCTACAAAATAGTGTCAAGAGTCTCGTTCTTGTATTAGCGGCGGTTTGTAGCGTCTGCTGTTCAAAGCTGCATTCTGCGAAGCTGGGACGCAGCAAGTTCAGGCGCCAAGCTGCCGCGAAACATTGAGGGCCCACGCATCTCTGCCTTCTAAGTGGAGCAAGTCTCGTGACCCGGCTGCCCCCTCTCAGGGCATTTTCTTCAGCGCGGCTTTGAGGAGGCTGGAGCGTGACGGGGCGGCGAAGAGGTCGCGGAAGGCCCCGTTGACGAGCGTGGTATGTTGCCGGCAGGCCTTGTCGAAGGCGGCGCGACTCACCTCCCGATTCTTACCCCCGTAGCCGAGGCGGACGGCGCAGCGGGTCAACTCCTCTTCCTCCTCCGGCAGGGCGTGGGTTTGCAGGTCGTGCACCATCTGCAGTTTGTGTTCCACGTCACGCAGGAATAGATAGGCGCGGGTCAGGGCCGCCTCCTGCTCCGCCGACAGAAACCGTTGCCGGCGCAGGCGGGACAGGCTACCCAGGGTGCCACGGTCCAGGATCGCCGGGAGCCGGCGCCCGCACAGCACTTGCAGCGCCTGGACCGTGAACTCGATCTCGCGGATGCCGCCGGTCCCCAGCTTGACGTTGCGGCGCTCCTGCCCCCTCTGGCTCATCTTCTCGTCAATCATGTCCTTGACAGCCTTCACTTCCGCCATGATGGCGGAGGCCTCTTTCGTCCCGACCGGCGCCCGGCCCTGCCCGAGCACAAACGGCTTGACGAGTCGCAGGAACGCCCGTCCCACGGTCTGATCCCCCGCAATCGGCCAGGCTTTCAGCAAGGCCAACCGTTCCCACACCTGGCCGCGCTGCTTGTAGTACTGGGCATAGTCGTCCAGAGACCGGGCCAGTCGTCCCACCGACCCTTCGGCGCGGAGACGCAGGTCTACCCGAAACACATAGCCTTCCTGCGTGACTTCCGTCAGGGCCTTGGTCAGGTCCCGCGCCAGATATTCGAAATACTCTTCGTTCGGGATGGACTGCTGCCTGCCGCCGGACGCCGGCTGATGGCTCGGATGCGTTTCGCCCTCATCGGAGCCGTAGACCTAGATCACATCCACGTCGGAGCTGAAATTCAGCTCGCCGCCCCCCAGCTTGCCCATGCCGATCACGGCGAACCCGGTCGCCCCCCCCGTGCCCTTGTTCCCCTTGGCGGCGAGCCCCGCACCCCGATGGGTCGGCCTGCCGTAGCGGGCCTGCAACGATGCCTCGACCGTTTCGTAGGCGGCTTGAATGAGGACGGAGGCCAGGTCCGAGAGGGCGGCGGTCGTGTCCTGCACACCCGCGAACCGTTGCATATCCCGCAGGCCTATGCGCAGCATGGCGCGTCTCTTGAACCGTCTCAGCGCCTCCAGTTTCAATTCGGTTGCCGTGACCGCGGCGAGCACCCCGCGGACCTCCTGCTCCAGCGCCTTGCGCGACGGCTGACGCGCCAGGACCCCCTCCTCGGCCAGCCAGTAGACCAGAAAGGGATCGCGGATCAGCGTCTGGGCCATAGCGGGGCTGTTCCCGAACGTGGAGCCGAGCAGATGCACCAGCCGGGGAAAGCCGGCCAGGTAACCGAAGAACTGCACCCGATTGAGGCCGGCTTCCAGGAACCGCTCCCAGTTGGTCAGGGCCAGGTCCGGGTCGGCAGTTCTGGCAATGCCGTCGAGCACCTCGACCAGGAAGGTGGCCAGGAT
>JBJTAZ010000314.1:0-5958 GCA_046091085.1 Nitrospiraceae bacterium | reverse complement strand
GAGCGACGATTCACGCAGCGGGGGCAGGGTCCCTACCGGGACATGCCGTTCGCCAAGCGTTCCTCTGAGATCAAAAACCCCGACGGCTCCACGGTGTTCAAGCTGGACAACATCGACGTTCCCGAGCAGTGGACTCAGCTCGCCGTGGACATTCTGGCGCAGAAGTATTTCCGGAAGGCCGGTGTGCCCCAGGCCGGTCCGGACGGGAAGCCCCTCCTCACCCCGGACGGCAAACCGGTGTTGGGCGGCGAGCGGGACGCGCGACAGGTCTTCCACCGGCTGGCCGGCTGCTGGACCCATTGGGGCAAAAGCTACGGCTATTTCACCAAGGACGAAGACGCCTCCGCGTTCTACGACGAGATGTGCTACATGCTGGCGCGCCAAATGGCGGCGCCCAACTCGCCCCAATGGTTCAATACAGGCCTGCATTTTGCCTACGGCCTCTCCGGGCCGTCCCAGGGGCACTACTACGTGGACCCGAAGAGCAAGAAGACGGTCAAGGCGACCAATGCCTTCGAGCATCCCCAGCCGCATGCCTGCTTCATCCAGGCGGTGGACGACGATCTGGTCAACGAAGGCGGGATCATGGACCTCTGGACCAGGGAGGCGCGCCTGTTCAAATACGGGTCCGGCACCGGCACGAACTTCTCCAAGCTGCGCGGGGACAACGAGCCCCTCTCGGGCGGCGGACGGTCCTCCGGGCTGTTGTCTTTTCTCCGCATCGGCGATCGAGCGGCCGGCGCCATCAAGTCGGGCGGGACCACGAGGCGCGCGGCCAAGATGGTCTGCCTGGACCTGGATCATCCCGACATCGAGGAGTTCATCGACTGGAAGGTGGTCGAGGAGCAGAAGGTGGCGGCCATGGTCACCGGCTCCAAGATTTGCGCGCAGCGGCTGAACGAGATTCTTCGCGCCTGCCATGTGCAGGACGGGAACGGGGCCACGCGGGTCGAGATCGATCCGACCAAGAACGAAGCCCTCAAACGGGCCATCAAAGCCGCCCGTCAATCGGCCGTGTCGGAAGCCTACATCCAGCGGATGTTTGCCTACGCCCAGGAAGGGTTCACCCACTTCGTTTTCCACGAGTACGACACGAACTGGGACGGCAAGGCCTACCAGACCGTGTCGGGCCAGAATTCCAATAACAGCGTGCGCATCCCCAACGGGTTCTTCGAAGCGTTGGAGCAGGACGGGGATTGGGCGCTCAGGCGCCGCACGGACGGCAAGGCCACCAAGACCGTCAAGGCGCGCGAGCTGTGGGACAAGATCGCCTGGGCCGCCTGGATCTGCGCCGACCCGGGGACGCAGTACGACACCACGATCAACGAATGGCACACCTGCCCGGAAGACGGGCGCATCAACGCCTCGAATCCTTGCAGCGAGTACATGTTCCTGGACGACACGGCTTGCAATCTGGCGTCCCTGAACCTGGGCGAGTTCTACGAGACGGACGGCCGGTTCCGGCTGGACGACTTCCGGCATGCCGTGCGGCTCTGGACCATCGCGCTGGAAATCAGCGTGCTCATGGCCTCCTTCCCGAGCAAGGCCATTGCCGAAAAGAGTTTCATCTACCGCACGCTGGGGTTGGGCTACGCCAACATGGGCACGGTGCTGATGCGGCAAGGGATTCCCTACGATTCCCCGAAAGCCCTGGCGATCTGTGGCGCGCTCACGGCGATTCTGACCGGCGAGTCCTACGCCGCGTCGGCCGAGATGGCAGCCGAACTTGGCGCCTTTGACGGCTATGCGCGGAATCGCGAGCCCATGCTCCAGGTGATCCGCAATCACCGGCGGGCCGCCTACCATGCGGCGTTGGAGGAATACGAGGGGCTGACGATCAAGCCACAGGGGATTCAGCCGGAACATTGCCCGCCGGATCTGTTGATTGGCGCGCGGCGGGCCTGGGACAAGGCGCTGGAGCTGGGCACGGCCTACGGGTTCCGCAACGCGCAGGTGACGTGCATTGCCCCCACCGGCACCATCGGGCTGGTCATGGACTGCGACACCACCGGCCTCGAGCCGGACTTCGCCCTGGTCAAGTTCAAGACACTGGCCGGGGGTGGCTACTTCAAGATCATCAACCAAAGCCTGCCGCCGGCGCTGGCCACCCTCGGATACAACGAGGCGCAGATCCAGGAGATCGTCACCTTCTGCACCGGCCGCCGAACGCTGAAGGGGGCGCCGTTCATCAACCACGAGAGCCTGCAAGCCAAGGGCTTCGACGGGGCGGCGCTGGACCGGCTGGAAGCAGGCCTGGGCCAGGCCTTCGAAATCCAGTTCGCCTTCAACAAGTGGACGTTGGGGGAGGAATTCTGCCGCGAAAAGCTGGGCCTGACCGACGAGCAGCTCAACGAGTCCAACTCCAACATGCTCAAGGCGATTGGATTCACCCAGGAGCAGATCGTCGGGGCCACCGACTACTGCTGCGGCACGATGACCGTCGAGGGGGCGCCGCACCTGCTGCCGGAACACCTGCCGGTCTTCGATTGCGCCAACCGCTGCGGCCGCACGGGCCAGCGCTACATCGCCGTGGACGCCCACATTCGGATGATGGCGGCGGCGCAGCCCTTCATCAGCGGGGCGATCAGCAAGACCATCAACATGCCGGCGGACGCGACGGTGGAGGAAGTCAAAGCTTCCTACCTCCTGTCCTGGCATCTGATGGTCAAGGCCGTGGCCCTCTACCGGGACGGCTCCAAACTCAGTCAGCCGCTCAACGCCGCTTCGGACTCGGGCGATCTGGCCGAGGCGGTGGCCGGCGGAGACGTGTTGCAGATGGCGGAAAAGATCACCGAACGGGTGCTCGTCCGGTACCTGGCCAAGCGGCGGCGGATGCCTGAACGGCGGCTGGGCTATACGCAGAAGGCCATCGTCGGCGGTCACAAGATCTACCTGCGAACCGGCGAGTACAGCGACGGGACCGTGGGGGAAATCTTCCTGGACATGCACAAGGAAGGGGCGGCCTTCCGCAGCCTGATGAACTGTTTCGCGATCGCCATTTCCCTGGGGCTCCAGCACGGGGTGCCGCTGGAGGAGTTCGTCGAGGCCTTCGTGTTCACCCGGTTCGAACCCAACGGTCCGGTCAAGCTCAACGACCGGATCAAGATGTCCACCTCGATCATCGACTACATCTTCCGCGAGCTGGCCATCACCTACCTGGGCCGTCACGATCTGGCGCAGGTGGTGCCGGACGACCTGCGCATGGATTCGGTGAAGAAGGACGTGCAGGATCCGAGCACGATGGAAGGGGAGGAGGCGGACCCGGCGGCCCTGGCTTCCTCGGCCATCAGCACGGAGATCTTTCCGTCCAGAGGCGGAAACGGCCACGGCAGCAACGGGCACGGGAACGGCGGCAATGGACACGGCAACGGCAACGTTGCGCACAAACTGGAACTGAAGCGCGAGACGCTGACCTATACGACCGTCGAGCTTGCGCGGTTGAAGGGTTACGAAGGCGATGCCTGTCAGAACTGCAAGGAGTTTATGCTGGTGCGCAACGGCACGTGCCTCAAGTGCATGAACTGCGGCGCCACGAGCGGCTGCTCTTGACGGAGGGCTGACGATGTATACCATAACCGGTGAAGTCGCAATCCAATCGCTCCACGACCAGGTGGTGAGCCTGGTGGCGCAGCGTTGGGCCAAGTCGTTCCAGTGCAAGGTCACGATCAATCCCGGCTCGGAAACCAACGAGCCGGATGTGCTTGGCTGGCAGTTCAGCCCGGGCGGCAACCGGGTCGAGTGGATCGCCGAAGTGGAGACCGAGGAGTCGCTGACCGAAATGGACCGGTATAAACGCTGGCAGGCGATGACGCACAAGAGTCTGCCCTTTTACCTGTTCGTGCCGAAGGGCTATCGCTCGAAAGTCCGGCATCTGGCGGTGATGGCGGGGGTGGATTTGAACGGCATCTACGAGTATGCTTTTTTGAACGAGGCGTTTCAGCTTTCTTAGCGGCCCTGGTTCAGGGATGTAGAGGAGGGCTCTTATGGCGCGCCATCGGGCGATCAAGTTGAGACGGACCTGCAATACCCTGTGGATGGAGCGGGCGTCGGGGCAGGCCCCGGATCGAGACATGCAGCGAGCCGGTCGCTCCATCAGGGCGCGCACCAGGATCATCCGCCGACGATGGAGATGCCCCAAGAACTAGAGAGTGGCGCTGAGCGCTGGTTACGTTGGTCACAGTCCAGGAGGGGATGCGGCTGTCCGCCGCATCCCCTTTTGCTTTCTTAGCCGTGCTTCTATAGGATTGGAGCCGATTGGCGGCGATCATTTGCTCCTAGGGTTAACGAGAATCGGGGGAGTGGAGGGAGGCGCAATGCCGGCGATAACGCAACTGGTGATCAGCGAGGAAAGCAAACCGGGCACCCTGGCCCATGTGGCGTCGGTGCTTGGATCGGCGGGGGTGAACATCAAGGCCTTCTCTGCCCCGGAGGTCGCAGGACACGGGCACCTGCGCCTGTTGGTCAACGACGTGGAAAAGGCGAAGAGCGCGCTGACGGGGGGGCATATCAAGTTCCGGGAGGAGGCGGCCCTGGTCTTGAGTCTGGAAAACAAGCCGGGTGCGTTGAGCGAAGTGGCCGAATTGCTCAAACATGCCAAGATTAACATCGAATGCGCCTACCTGACTCCTTCCCGCGAAGGAAAGCGCGCGATCGTCGTGCTCACCGTGTCCGACCAGCAGAAGGCGTTGGCGACGCTGCGAGACCAGTCACTTGATGAAATTTGACCGTGGTTCGGCCGGCCCCCTGCGTCTCGGCGCATGGCTGCTGCTGCTCTGCTGGAGCCTTCAAGGCTGCGGAGGCGGACCTCAGCGGGTGGTCGCTCCGGCAGGCTATTCGGCCGGATATCCGGTCGGTTTTGTCGAGCGGGGCGTCGCCTCCTGGTATGGCCCAGGTTTCCACGGACACAAGACCGCCAACGGGGAATCGTTCGACATGCACCAGCTCACGGCCGCCCACCGGACGCTTCCCTTGGGCTCCATCATTCAGGTGAAGTCGTTGAGCAACGGTAAGACGGTTGCCGTGCGCGTCAACGACCGGGGCCCCTTCGCCAAGAATCGCATCCTGGACCTGTCGCTCGCTGCGGCCCAAAGCCTCGGCATGACGGGCGCAGGTACGGATCAGATCGAATTGCGCGTGACTGCCTATCAAGGGCGGCCCGGCGCCATGGGCTATCTGCGGGTCCAGGTGGCATCGTTTGCCGAGCAAGCCAATGCCCAATCGTTGGCGGGGAGGCTTAAGGCCCAGTATCAAGATGTCCGCGTGTCGCAAGTCGAGCTGCCTTCCGGCGTCCGGTACCGCGTGCTGGTCGGTCGCTTCACCTCGGAGCAGCAGGCGGAAGCGGTGGCAGACCGGCTTGGCTCCCAGTTCAATCTCGATCCGATGGTTCTGCGCGACGACACGTAGCAGGATGGTGAAAAAGTCCGCCAGCTTTGTTCTCGCGTCGCTCAGGGGCTCAACGTACCGAAAGAGTACGTTTCGCCCCTTTGCTAGCTGCGGCCGCGCTGGACGACCTTTTTGACCATCCTGCAGAGACTGAGCTGCGCCACCGCTTTCCCACTCAAATCCCCCCGCGTTTGAACCGTAAGCCCTTGTTTGTGCTGGCCGTTTCCTGTCGTTCGTTGCCAGGCCCTAGCGGCTGTGTTACGATCAGCACCTCATGCATGACGGTGGCCCTATAGGCATCCAGCCGGTTTCTCCGCGTCTTGTCGCGGCTATCTCGCTGTTCATCGCGAACCCTCTACTGGCCGGCGTCGGCCGCAGCACGGTACCCACGGCACTGGTCTTCGCCTGATCCCTCCATGGATTTTCTGATCCTGCTTGCCTTGATTTTTCTTTCAGCCGTCATCTCGGCCGCCGAGATCGGATTCTTTTCCGTCAACGAGACGCGCTTGAAAGCCTTGGCGGAGGCCGGCGGCAAGCGGGCGGCGCTGGCGTTGCATTTGCGGGCCTATCCCCAGC
>JBJTAZ010000313.1:0-7760 GCA_046091085.1 Nitrospiraceae bacterium | reverse complement strand
GTTGAGCCCGATGGCCTCGAAGATCTGCGCGCCGCAATAGGACTGGACGGTGGAGATGCCCATCTTGGAGAAGATTTTGAGCAGGCCCTTAGTGATGGCCTTGATGAACTTGCCCTCGGCGGTGACCGCATCCACCCCTTCCGGCAGGTACCCGTCCCGCTCCATGTCCACGAGCGTCTCGAACACCAGATAGGGATTGATCGTCCCGGCTCCGTAGCCGATCAAGCAGGCGAAATGGTGCACATCGCGCGGTTCGCCCGTTTCCAGAATCAGCCCGACCTCGGTCCTCGTACATTCGCGCACGAGATGGTGGTGCAGGGCCGAGATCCCCACCCGGCTCGGAATCGGCGCCCACTCGTCGTTCACGCCCCGGTCGCTGAGGATCAGGAACTTGTACCCGTCCTTGATCGCCTGGGACGCCTCGCGGCACAGATTGTCCACCGCCGCGCCCAAGCCCTCCGGCCCCTCCGCCACGCGGAACAACATTCTCAACGTTTTGCTCTTGAAATGCGGATCGGCAATTTCGCGGATCTTTTCCAAATCGGCGTTCGTCAGGATCGGCTGCTGCACCTTGATCCGGCGGCAGGCTTCCGGGGTCTCGTCCATCACGTTGGGCTTGGGCCCGATGTTCGTGACCAGCGACATCACGAGCTGCTCGCGGATCGGATCGATCGGCGGATTGGTCACCTGCGCGAAGAGCTGCTTGAAGTACTTGAACAGGAGCTGCGGCCGTTCGGAGAGCACGGCGAGCGGCGTATCCGTCCCCATGGAGGAAATCGTTTCCTCGCCGGTCAGCACCATCGGCGTGATGACCATCTTCAGCTCTTCGACGGTGTAGCCGAACGCCTGCTGGCGCTGCCGAATCGTCGGATGGTCCGGCTGCGGCAGGTTCAGCGGCTCCGGCAGTTCGTCCAGGGAAATCCGGTACTGAGTGACCCAGGACCGGTAGGGTTTCCGCCCCACGATGTCGGCCTTGATCTCCTCGTCGTCGATGATGCGGCCCTGCACCGTATCCACCAGGAACATGCGGCCCGGCTGCAGGCGGCCTTTCTGCCGGATGTCCTTCGCCGGGGCCGGCAGGACCCCCGCCTCGGAGGCCAGGACGACGAGATCGTCCGTGGTCACTTGATAGCGGCAGGGACGCAGGCCGTTCCGGTCCAGCGTGGCGCCGATCAGCTTGCCGTCGGTGAAGCAAACGGCGGCCGGGCCGTCCCAGGGTTCCATCATGGCCGCGTGGTATTCGTAGAATCCGCGCCGGTCCAGGTCCATCTGCGGATTGCCGACCCAGGGCTCGGGGATCAGCATCATCATCGCGTGCGGCAGGGACCGGCCGCCCAGCACCAGAAACTCCAGCGCATTGTCGAGACAGGCCGAGTCACTCTGCTGGTCGTGCACGATCGGGAAGAGTTTGGGAATGTCCGCGCCGAACAGGTCCGAGCCGAGCCGCCCCTGGCGCGCCCGCATCCAGTTCACGTTGCCCTTGAGCGTATTGATCTCGCCGTTGTGGCAGATATAGCGATACGGATGGGCCAACGGCCAGGTTGGAAAGGTATTGGTGCTGAAGCGGGAATGGACCAGAGCCAGGGCGCTGGTCACGCTGGCGTCGGTCAGGTCCTGATAGTAGGCCCCCATCTGATGCGGGAGCAACAACCCTTTATAAACGATCGTATTGCCCGACAGGCTCGGAATATAGAAATATTCCCGCCCTTCGATGGCCGACTGGCGGATCGCGTTCTCGATCCGTTTCCTGATCACATAGAGCTTGCGCTCGAACTGCGCTTCGTTGAGGACGTCGCGGGCGATGAACACTTGGCGGATCGCCGGCTCGGTCCGGCGCGCCTGCACGCCGATCGCGTCGCTTTTGACCGGCACGTCGCGCCAGCCCAGCACACGGGCTTTCTCCTCCGCGATGACCTTCTCGACGAGCCCTTCGCACTGCTTGCGGGCCGCCGCGTCGGGCGGCACAAAGACCATCCCCACGCCGTATTCGCCCGCGCCCGGCAGCTTCACCCGCGCATCCGCCGCCGCCCGGCTCAGAAACTCGTGCGGAATCTGGAGCAGAATGCCGGCGCCGTCGCCGGTGCAGGGATCGCAGCCTTGGGCGCCGCGGTGATAGAGATTCTCGAGGACCTGCAACCCCTGACGGACGATGTGGTGCGACTTGTGCCCTTTGATGCTGGCCACAAAGCCGATGCCGCAGCCATCCTTTTCGTTCCGGGGATCGTACAGGCCTTGCTTGGGGGGAAATCCGGGAATGTTCATCGCACGCTCCAGATGTCCTGCTGGATTGTCGGGTTGCTGGATGCGTCACCGCTGGGCCGGGCGCTTGCGGGAGGGAAGAACCGACCCGTGGCAATGACCTCGGTCAGGGCATGCAAAACCTGCGCGAAACTCGAGAATGACCATACTGGATACGGCGTGATTCTGTCAAGCCATCCACGGCCTGTGGGGGCTCGCGCAGCGGGCCTCAGCAGGCGGCGAGACGCATATCCGCGACGCTTGACAAAGCGCACCCCCTTCCCTACTATTCGCCGCATGTCGAACGGACCCATCGCGTCAACGCTGCGCAGCATGGCCGACGTCTGGGAGGCCTACGGCCAGGAACTGGACGGCGTCGAAGATCACATCCGCAAGAACCTCGACTCCTCCGTCACCCTCGTCAACACCGTCTCGGCCCACATTCTCAGCAGCGGCGGCAAGCGCATCCGCCCGCTCCTGCTGCTCTTGTCGGCTCGTTTGTGCGGGGACACCTCCTCGGACCCCCAGAGCCTCGGCAGCCTCGTCGAGTTCATCCATACCGCCACGCTGTTGCACGACGACGTGGTGGACGACGCGGACCTGCGCCGCGGCCGGCAGACCGCCCGCAAAGTCTGGAGCAACCAGATCAGCATGCTCGTCGGCGACTACCTCTACTCCCATGCCATGCGCCAGATCGTGACCTTCAAGAACCAGGCGGTCAACGAAACGCTGGCGGAAGCCTGCAGCAAGATGGCTGAAGGCGAAGTGCTGCAACTCTACCACCACGGCAGCGCAGCCATCACCGAAGACGACTACATCCGGATCGTGGAGCATAAAACGGCGAGCCTGATCGCCGCGTCCTGCCGCATCGGCGCCGTCGTCGGTTGCGCGACCGAGGAACAGCAGGCGGCGTTGTTTCGGTTCGGCGAGTACATCGGCATCGCCTTTCAAATGGCGGACGACACGCTCGATTACACGGCTGACGGGGCGCGTTTGGGTAAAACACTGGGGCAGGATCTGCGGGAGGGCAAGATCACGCTCCCGCTGCTCCACCTGTTGCTGCACTGCCCGGAGCCGGACCGGCAGATGATCAAGGATCGCCTGGAGACCCGGACCCTGTCGGACACCGACCTGCAGCGGATCATTGCGCTGATGCAGGACTATGGCTCCATCGTATACGCCATGGATCGGGCGGGCACCTACGTCGCGGCGGCCACTCGGAGCCTGGCCCTGTTCGACGATTCGCCAGCCAAGCGCGCGCTGATCATCGTGGCCGATTCCATGGTCAACCGCGACCGCTGACCCATCTCTGCCCGATGGTTGTTCTTCCAATATCAATAGATGGCGCTCGTCGTATGATCACCGCAACCGCTTCCGCCCCCATCGCACGCATGACACGTCGCGCAATACATCCGCTGGTCGGGCTGGCAACACAAGCCATTGCGGCCTACCTCGCCGACCAGCGCGTACTGGAGCCACCGGCCGACCTCTATGAAGCCTGGCCCGAGGCGCTCCAGCCCGCCGGCGTGTTCGTCTGCCTGAAATATGAAGGCCGCCTTCGCGGCTGCATCGGCACCACTGAGCCGCTGTACGAGACGATGGCGATCGAGGTCGTTCGGAATGCCATCGGTGCCGCCACCCGAGACCCCCGGTTTGGCCCGGTGCAAACACATGAGCTGGCGGACCTGTCCATTGCCATCGACATCCTCAGCGCCTGCGAGTCGGTTCCCGGCCTCGAGTCGTTGGATCCCGATCGGTATGGCATCATTCTCAAATCGGGCGAGCAACGAAGTGTTCTGCTCCCGGCCATCGAAGGGATCGACTCCGCCCTGGCGCAGGTCGCCGCAGCACGGGCCAAGGCCGGCCTGGCCCCCGACGCGCCGGCGGAACTGTTTCGGTTTACCGTTCAACGGTTCTCTTGAAAGAAAGGTAAGGCGCGCGTGGCCAATGTGATTCCGTTTCGTGGAGTCTTGTACAATCCGGCCTCGGTGGGCGACGTGGCCAAGGTGGTCGCCCCGCCCTACGACATCATCGACGCCGCCGGCCAGGCCGCCCTGCACGAGCGCCATCCGAACAACGTCATCCGCATCGAGCTGGGCCTGGACGAGCCGGGCGACGGCCCGGGACAGAATCGGTACACCCGCGCGGCCCGCCTGCTTCGCGACTGGCTGGCCAAGGGTGCCCTTTCGCGCGACCCGGCGCCGGCGATCTACCCCTATCAGATCGACTACCAGGCGCCCGGCGCGGGCCCCGGCGAAGGGCGCCGGGTGCTGAAGGGCTTTCTGTCCACGGTGGTGCTGGCGGAGGTCGGCACCGGCCACATCTACCCGCACGAGAATACGCGCTCTGCGGCCAAGGCGGATCGGATGGAACTGCTCGCCGCCTGCCGCGCCAACGTGAGCCCGATCTTCTCCCTCTTCTCCGACCCGGACGGCGGCGTGCTGGCCTTGATCGACAAATCCATCGACGTGAACCGCCCACGTTTCGAGTTTCAGGACGACACCGGCTGCCGCCAGCGGCTCTGGACCATCACCGATCCGTCGGTCCTGAAGACGTTGACCGACGCCCTTCAGCCAAAACCGTTGTTCATCGCCGACGGACACCATCGTTACGAAACCGCGCTGGCCTATCGCCGTCGCTGTCGCCAGGAGGCGGGCCTTCCGGAGAGCGGGGGGCTGCACCCCTACGACAGTGTGCTCATGCTGTTGTCCAGCTTGGAAGATCCGGGACTCACCGTGCTGCCGACTCATCGGGTACTGACGACGCCCGTGCCGCCGCTCGCCGACCTCAAGCGACTGCTCGGCGAAACCTGCGACATCGAAGAAGTGCCCCGGCAACAATTTCTCCGCACCCTTCGCAGCCGTGGCCAGGCCGCGCCGGTCTTCGGTTTGGCGCTCCGCGGCGAGGCGGCCCCCCTGTTGCTCTCGGTCAAGCCCGGCCATCGTCCCAAAGCCGGCGCCTCGGAACGGGACAAGCTCGATGTGTCTCTTCTGCAAACCTTGGTTGTCAACAGGCTCTGCCCCAACGAGTCCGACCAGCATGCCTTGATCTATACCAAGGACGATCAGGAAGCCCTCGACCTCGCTGCCCAAGGCAAGGCCACCGCCTCGTTGCTGTTGAATCCGACGAAGGTCGTGGAAGTTCGCGCCGTCGCTGCCGCCGGGGAACGGATGCCCCACAAGTCCACCTACTTTTACCCGAAACCCTTGACCGGCTTGGTCATGAACGTGATGCCAGACGCATAAACCGAAGGCAATTCAGCCTCCCTACGGAGGGCCCAGGCAGGCATGAAGCCCTGTCACGACGCTACAAGCCGTCCCATTCCGCTCCCCTCGATCCAACGCCCCTCCTGCAGCTTCAGCAATGCGTACCATCCACCAGGCCCAGGGGGGCACCGATGAAACCCAAGGTCCTGATCGTGGATGACGACCCGGACATCGTCACCATCCTGCGCGACCGGCTGGACTCCCTGGGCTACGAAACCTGCACGGCCGCCGACGGCATGCAGGGATTGGAGCGCATCGAGCGGGACCAGCCGGACCTGATCCTCCTCGACTTGGAAATGCCGCGGCTGTCCGGTCTGGAGCTGCTCAAACGGTTGTCCCAAAGTCGTCAGCAGAGCCGTGAAGGTGCCGATGTGCCGGTCATCGTCATGACCGCTTACGGCACCATTACGAAAGCCGTCGAAGCCATGAAGGAAGGCGCCTTCGACTTTTTGGCCAAGCCCATCGAAATGGATCACCTGTCCATCGTGCTGCGAAAAGTCCTGGAGCGGGAATCGCTCAAGCGGCAAGTGGCCTGCCTCCGGACCGAAGTGGACAGCCGCTACGCCAACATCGTCGGGACCAGCCAGGCCACCCGGGAGGTCATGGCACTTGCCCGGCGGGCCGCCAACTCCGATGCCAGCGTCCTGTTGCTCGGCGAGAGCGGGACCGGCAAGGAGCTCTTCGCCCGCTCCATTCATCAATGGAGCCCGCGCCATGCCCAGCCGTTCGTCGTCATCAACTGCGTGGCCTTGACCGAGACGCTGCTGGAGAACGAACTGTTCGGCCACGAGCGCGGGGCCTTCACCGGCGCCGATCGCCAACAGAAGGGCAAGCTGGAGATGGCCGACGGAGGCACGGTCTTCCTGGACGAGATCGGCGACATGTCCCTGACCCTCCAGGCCAAGCTCTTGCGCATTTTGCAAGACCATGAGTTCCACCGGGTCGGCGGCACCCGCCTCGTCCGCGTCAACATCCGAGTGATCGCCGCCACGAACAAGGACCTCAAGCAAGCCGTCCGCAGCGGCTCGTTCCGGGAAGACCTCTATTTCCGCCTCCACGTCGTCACGCTCACCCTGCCCCCGCTGCGGAACCGTCCCGAGGATATCTCCCTCCTGGCCGATTTCTTTCTCACCCGGCACGCGCGCGAAGCCAAGCGGCCACACCTGCGGTTCTCGGAGGAAGCCCTGGCGGCCATCACACAATACCGCTGGCCCGGGAATATCCGCGAACTGGAGAATGCGGTGGCGCGAGCCGTGGTCTTAAGCCCGCAAGAGGTGATTCTTCCCCACTACCTGGGCCTCTCCCACTCCGACGGCTCGCCGGCGGCGGAGGGAGAAAGCCGGCCGGACGACGAGCACTCCCTTCCCTACCACGAAGCCATGGAAGCCCACAGCCGATTCATCATCCGCCGAGCGCTCCAACAGGCCAACGGAAGCCAAACCAAGGCCGCCGAGCGGCTGAAGCTGCAACGGACCTATCTGGCGCGTCTGATCAAGCAGAAGGGCCTCTCCAGCTCCGAGCCGTCCGCACGTTGATTTCCGCTCCGCTTGATTTATCTGGTACGATAGCGATCAGCGCTTCAGCCGTCAGCATTCAGCGTGAAAATCCGGAAGCTGAAGACTGACAGCTGATCGCTCAATGCTACGCCTGGAGTGCATCATGGCCACCGATCCAGTCTGCGGCATGACCGTGGACGAACAGACAGCGCCGGCGAAGACGGTCCACAAGGGCATGACCTATTACTTCTGCGCGCCTGGGTGCAAGCGGACGTTCGAGGCCGATCCGGACGCCCTGCTCGCGCGGGGGCATCAAGCCATGGGGACAGCCCAACCGCCGCAGCTGATCACGCTCACGCCGCGCCGCCCCAAAGCCGAGACGGCGCCGGCCTCGGATTCCGGCCGGCAGCCGGCGGACGCCAAGTCGGCCGGTCAGTCCTTGACCATTCCCATCGAAGGCATGTCCTGCGCCTCGTGCGTGGCCAAGATCGAGCAGGGACTCCATCAGACGCCGGGCGTCGTGCGCGCCTCGGTCAACCTGGCCACGGAGCAGGCCACAGTGGAGTACCTCCCCAAGGTCACGGGGCCAAGCGCGATCGCCGACACCATCCACCAACTCGGCTACAACCCGGTGATGACGGGCAGCGCGGGCCAAACGCACGACGCCCTGTCCTTGCACGACGCGCACAAGCAGGCCCACTATCGCGATCTCAAGCTCACGAGCCTCGTCGCGGCCATGCTGACAATCCCCGTCATGGTC
>JBJTAZ010000312.1:0-7618 GCA_046091085.1 Nitrospiraceae bacterium | reverse complement strand
CAATTACCGGTGGAACGTCCGGATCACCGGTAATTGATGGCGATCGTGATGATCCCCCCGCCGATGCTCCGCAGATAATTGTCCAGGTCGCCGTGCCATTCGTCGCTGCCGCCCCGGTGGCGTGAGGCAATGACGAGGTCCGCCTCGTTTTGCAGGATCGGGGCCAGCAGCGCCGGGATCGAGGCCGGGTCGTGCGAGCCGTCGGCGTCGATGAAGACCAGAATGTCGCCATGCGCTTCCGCGATGCCCAGCCTGAGGCCCATGCCCTTGCCGCGGCCGTTGTCCTGAATGACCCGGGCTCCGGCCTGCCGGGCCAGGTCGGCGGTGCCGTCGGTGGAATGACCGTCCACCACCAACACTTCGTCGGCATAGGGCGTGACGTCCTTCACCACCGTGGCGATGCCTCCCGCTTCATTCTTCGTGGGTATCACGACGGTGATTGTGGGGGCGTCCTTCATGCGCGTCCTCCTGGCTGGGCGGTCGCCACCGCCAGCATCGTATCCATCGGGATGGAGAAGGGATAATGACACAAGGCCTCACTTCGTCCAAGCGTGTTGCGGAGTAATGCGGCCAGCAGCGGGTTGGTGGGCGTCAGCAACGCGAGCAGATACTCCAGCGTCAGGACCTTCCTGAGTCCCTGGTGCAGCTGCTCCACCTGGAATCCGCATTGCGCAACGAGCAGGCGGAGCGTGGGCGGGGTGAAGTAGGTCAGGTGCTCGGGGGGGCGTACGTAGGGATGATGCTTGGTCAGCAAGCGGGGCAACCATCCGGCCATGTTCGGCGTTTCGATTACGAGCCTGCCTCCCGGAGCCAGCAGGCGGCGGGCCTCGATCAGGCAGGTGCGGGGACAGACGACATGTTCCAGCACATCGAACATCGTGATTCGATCGAACCGGGCGTCGGCGAACGGCGCGTCCTCCAGGCGTCCGGCGACGATGTCGATCCGCAGCGCGCGGCCCGCCTGCCGGGCCGCCTCGGCAGAGGGTTCGAGGCCGATGGCATGCCATCCGTTTGCCGCCGCGGCGCCGACAAAGAATCCGCCGCCGCACCCGATATCCAGGAGCCGGCCGTTCGGGGGGACGCCGCCAAGCAACTGAAGCCGGAGCTGCGCCGTAGCGGTCTTGATCGCCCCCTGTTGCAGATGCTGCGCGCCGGATGTCTGCTCGCGCGAGAGGGAAAAATACTCCTGCCGGTACCAGGCATCGAGCCATGCGCGAGCGGGCCTGGGATTGACGTACTGCAGCCGGCAGGCGCGACATTCGACGATGGAGAACCCCTGTTTGTCAAATCGGGGCCACGGCCGGTCCTCGTTGCATACCGGACAGCGAACGTGTGTCAGGGTCGGTGCAGTCATCGGTCTGACGGGACGGGTGGCATCGTCGATTCGTTGAGGTGCCGGCGCAGGAGTTCCAGATTCCGTCGGGCAACCCCATCCTCCGGGGCCAGCGTGATGGACTGCTCCAGCGCCTGCATCCCCTCGCTGAACCGTTGCTGCTTGGTCAGGGCGACCGCCAGGTTGTTCCACGCGCCATAATCCGTCGGGTCGAGCGCCAAGGCAGACCGGTAGGCCTGTTCGGCCTCCGGCCATTGACGGGTCAGTCTGGCCAAGTCGCCGAGAAAGTTGAAGGCCCGCTGGCGCACTGGAGTCGGTTGCGTCGGTGCGGTCAGCTTGGCCAAGAGCGCCTGCGCCTCCTCCGTCCGTCCGGACCCTCCCAAGGCATGGGCCAGGAATAAGTCATTGTCGGGATTCTGCTCAGCCTTGCGCAGCCGCTCGTAGATCTCGATGGCCTTGTCGTACTGTCTGTCCTGTTCATAGGCATAGGCCAAGTTACGTTCCAGGCTCGGCAGGTCCGGAGGCGGCATCGGCATCCAGCAGAACAGGCAGGCCCCTGCGAGCAACGCTGCAGGAATCACCCAGGCTCTGGCTTGGCCGGAGAGGATACGACGGCGGCTCTCGACCATGCCGGCTGCCGCGAAGAGGATGAGCACCCCGACGATGGGCAGACGATACCGGGTGGAGACCCAGAAGGGAAGCAGGGACAGGCAATAGAAGGCCGTGACCAGATACAACAGGCTGAGCTCGCGCCGGCGCGGGTACAGCAGGACCAACCCCACGAGGGCAAAGGGAGCGACCAGCCAGTATCCGGGCAGGGGGGTGCGTAAGACCCATGAAAGCCGTTTGAAGATGTCGATCGAGTGGTTGTCCGGCAACTCCGTTTCGTTCCAGAGGCGGCGGATGCGATGGCCGATCATGCGGACTTGCGTCAGCGGGTGTTCGACGGAAAACGCGAGACTCTTGTGCCGCCAATAGGCGCCGACTTCGGCCGGCGTCATGCGGTGGCCGGTTTCGGCCTCCGCGCGGCGGTGAAAATCAATCCGCTCGAACAGCGACGTGGGACGGACGAAGGGGACCGGCGCCAAGTCTCCGGTTGTGTTGGCCGGATTGTTGGCGGTGTACAACACCTGCCCGCCGGAGACGGTGATTAGAATCCAATCGCCCGAGACCAGCTTATTGCGGATCGTGACGGGGGCGATCACCATGGCCACGCCCAGCAACAGCGCAAGGGACGCCCGGCCCATCGTCCGGCGCTGGAGCGAGGCGACGATCAGGATCAGGCAGGCGGCGACCAGGGCCAGCGCGTTGATCCGGCTGAGCGAGAGGAGGCCGACCGTGACCCCGACGGACCAGAAGGCCAGCCACGTCGGCCTGGCCAGGGCGCCGAGAATGAGCAAGACGGCGCCATCCAGGAGGAACAGCGCGACGGATTCCTTCAGCAGCAGCCCTTCGAAGTAGATAAAGGGCAGATAGGTAGCGGCCAGGATGCCGGCGACTTTTGCCGTGGTCGGCTCGAACAGCCGCCGCGCGATCCGGTAGAGGATGAGCACGTTGAGCGTCCCAAGGAAGACTTGGATCAGGCGCACCATCAGGTAGCTGTGGCCGAACAGGCCGTAGACGAGCGCCAGGAAGTAGGCCGGCAAGGGGGAATCGTAATAGGGATAGTCGATGAACGTGTCGCCGGCCACGAGCGCCTGAGCCCAGGCATCGTACATGGCCTCGTCCGTGATGGGGTGGAGAAAGTACGGGCTGTCGAGGATGGTGGCGAGGTAGAGCAGCCGGAGCAGCAGCGCTCCCAGGGCGAGACGGGCCTCGAAACTGTGCCGCCAGGGAGGCGTCGCAGCAGGTGAAGTCATCGGGGCCCAGTATACCTGCGGCGCGGGGAAACGTAAATTAGCGCATTGGATCGCGCACCGGCAGGCTTGCGAAAGCCGTCCGGCGGGGCTAGCATGGGAGTCCAAAGAGCCTGAAACGTGCGGCACAAGCAAAGCGAGGAGGCATGACGCAATCGTTGATCCGCAAAACCTTCCCCGTGCCTCCGTTGGGGTGCAACTGTTCGATTCTCGGCGATCCGGTCACCAAACAGGCGATCGTGGTGGACCCCGGCGGTGCCCATGAGCAAATCCTCCAGATGGTCGTGGCCCTGGGGCTTACGGTCGACAGCATCCTGCACACCCATGCCCATTTCGATCACTTTCTCGCTTCCGGTGAGATGAAGCGCGCCACCGGCGCCACGCTCTGCCTGCACGAGGACGACCGGCCTTTGTGGGAGCTATTGGAGACCCAATGCCGTCTGTTCGGCGTGCCCTACCGCCCGGTTCCCTTGCCCGACTATTGGCTCAAGGATGAGGAAAAACTTCTCCTGGGCGGGATCGAAGGGCTGGCGCTCCATACGCCCGGCCATACGCCCGGCTCCATGTGTTTTCATTTCGGTCGGGAGCAGCTCGTGCTGGCCGGAGACACGCTCTTCCGCGGCGGCATCGGGCGGACCGACCTGTGGGGCGGCGATTACGAGGCGATCGAGCAATCCATTCGAGAACGGCTCTACACGTTGGACGAGGCCACCAGCGTCGTCACGGGACATGGGCCGGAAACGCGGATCGGCCTCGAACGGGATTCCAATCCGTATGTCAGAGCGTAGCGGCTCTGGTGGGGGACATCATGAGAAAAACCGGCAGCCTGTTGCTTGTGCTGGGTCTGATGCTGGGGGGAGCCGCCGGTTCCGCGCCGTGCGTTCGAGCCGAGGCGCAAGGGGGCAAGCCGGGTGGATCGTCCGGCAATCAGGTGCAGATCAAAGACGTGGAAGTGCGCCTGTCGGACCGTGGGCCTGTGGTGTTGTTGAAGGCGGAGAATCGGATCGTGCCGATCTTTGTGGACCCGACGGTGGCCGGCTCCATCCAGGGGGCGGTGACCGGCGAGAAGTTGCCCCGGCCCCTGTCCCACGACCTCATGCACACGATCCTGACGTCGTTCGGCGGCACGGTGACGCAGGTGGTGATCACACTGAAGGACCGGACCTACTACGGGGCCTTGACGGTCGCGATGCCGAACGGGACCAAGGTCTTCGACAGCCGCTCCTCGGACGCGATTGCGCTGGCGATCCATTTCAAAGCGCCGATCCTGGTCGGTCGGGAGTTGCTGGAGTCGGCTGGGCCGCTGGCGCCGGAATCGAAGGGCCTATCGCTGTAGCGGCTTATTCGAAGGCGTCGGGCTGGTTGCTGTGTCTTGCGCCATCCGTTCCGAGAGCCGTTTCAGCCGTTTGTCCGTGGACTGTTTGATGAAGGCCATGTTTTCTTTGAGGTGCTGCTCCTGAGAGATCTGGCCTGCCTCACGGCGCTTGAGTTGCGCCAATCCGAACCGGGAGATTTCCTCCACCGATGCCTGGTTCAGTTGCTGCCACAGCTTCTCACAGCGGGGCTGCTGGGGGGGCGAGTATTTGTCGCAAGGCGGTTCCGCTGCGGAAGCCGGCTGGAGCCAGAAGAGGCAGATCAGCAGAAGGGGTAGGGTCGTACGCGGGTGCATCGTATTCCCGTTCCAAGAAGGAGCGCATGGTAGCACAGACGCCATGGCTGAAGGCAACCTATCTCGCCACGCTGGTCGGCGAGCTGCGGACCGGCATGCAGCGTCTGCTGTTCGGCCTCTGCGATGATCTGGATGGTCCCTATGGCCGGATGAGCCGCGACCTGGCCCTGCCGGTGGACCTCTTCCGAATCGTCGGCCACAAGCTTCCGCCGCGAGACTTCAGCAATTGGAAGGTGGTCGGGTGGATCGAGGAGATCAACGACCTCGTTTATTTTCTGGACGTGCAGCGGCAGTTGACGCGCGAGCGGCATCGCGCCGACTTCGCCAAATCCTTCCTGGCGGCTTGCACCGAGCAGTTTTACGAACACAGTTATCTGGACGACCTCTTTCCGAATCGGAAACCGGAGCCGGCCAAGCTGCCCGTTCGCCTGACGGCGCTCTGTACGAAGCTGGCCAAGCGGATTACGCAGCAGGGGCTGCTCATGTGTCAGGTCGCCACCTTGGCTTGGCTGAAAGGCGGGCGCGCGAGCACGCCGCCCGTCGCGCGCGCCTATGCCTGCCGGCTCGATGCCGATGTGGAACGGGCGGAACTGCCTGGACTGCTGCATCTGGAGCCAGCCGGGTGCGAGGTCGAATTGCCGGTGTCGGTGATGCGGCAACTCGCGCGCCTGAACGGGAAGGCCCGGTTGGACGTCCGTCCTCCGCATGCATATCTTTGCGTCGGCGATCAGCGGCTGCCGCTGTTTGAAACCAGGCCGGAACGGCATTGGAAGTGGGAGGTCCTGCCGCCGCGGTTTGTGATTGCCCCGACCAAGCGATGGCCGTCGGGCCTCGTGCTCGGTCCTACACTCGAATATGGACGGGAGCTGATGCCCAAGCGGGTGATGCCCACTCCGGGGAAGGCGGCCAAGCGGATCACGCAGGCCCTCGCAGTCATCAAGGCGGCCTGGCCGGAGGGCTATCGATTATTTCGCCGGCTCACCGAGCGCATTGTGCCGCTCAAGGCCACCGGCGTCGTCAGTTTCAGTTATCGCCATCGACCGGGGCTGTCGTTCATCAACACCTTCGACCGGGGGCAACTGGACTTGATCGACGACCTGATCCATGAAAACAGCCATCACCATCTCAACCTGCTGTTGCGTAAATTCGACATGCGGCGGGGCGATCATCACCAGGAAATCTTCTATTCGCCCTGGAGGCGGTCGCTACGTCCGCTGCATGGGATTCTCCACGCGACCTTTACCTTCACGATGGGCGCGCGGCTGTTCGAGCGGCTCTCGTTCTGGGCCGACGGAGGCCTGCCCGCTGCGACCTTGCGGACCGTCGGGCTGACTGAACGGGATATGCTGCGCGCCAGGTTTCGATGCCTGGAAGAGGTCGAGTCGGTCCGCTATTCCCTGCACGACCTGGCCTGGGCGGCGGACCGGATGGGCTGGCTGAGTCCGTCCGGTGTCGCCTTGGTCCGGGCCCTCGATGCCGAGATCGGGAAGGTTGCGCGCCGCATCGAGCGGCACCGTGCGACGGTCATGCGGTCGCGCTATGGCGCGCTGCTGCGACGTCATGTGCGCGAGCTGGAGCAGGCCCGCGCGACCTATGGCCGCCTGCGTGCCTGAGCCCTGCGCGCGGATCGTTTCGCGCGAGCCGACCGCCGGCTCTCGTCCCGGCGGTTTTTGCTTCGCAGCGGTCGTTGGTATAAGCTGCTCCGGCGGATGGGCGCGCCGGTGCCCGGGCGTAGCGCCTGACCCCGATCGGCCAACGCGAAGGTGAAGGCATGGAGGTTTCGACAAGACGGGACGGCGAGCAAGTCCACGTCACGGTCGCCGGCCGGCTGGATGCGTACGGGGCCGACCGGCTTGCGGTGGAGCTGGACGCGGCCGTCGCCCGCGGCGCCCGTCATCTGCGTCTGGACCTGGGCGATCTCGAATTCGTCAGTTCAGCCGGCCTGCGGATCCTCCTGCGATTCTACAAACAACTCAAAGGGCTGCAAGGCTCGTTCGTGATCGCCGACTGCTCCGCGCCGGTCAAGATGGTGATCGCGTTGGCCGGGTTCGAACAGCTGTTGGGCATGGAGCCGGTTTCGGGCGGCACAAGGCCGGCTGCGCGTGTGGTGTCCGCGCCGGGGCCGGGCGGCGGGCCGGTCGAGTCTGGAGCGGCCATATATGAAAAGTTCGAGCTCGACTTGGGCGCCAAGCTGGACTGCCAACTCATCGGCGGAGCAAGTCTTGCGGGGCAAGCTCCGTTGCAGGAAACGGAGTGCCGGACGCTGCAGTTCCCGGCCGGCACCATCGCGCTGGGGATCGGTGCCTTGGGCCAGGATGCCGCCGCCTGTCGCGACCGGTTCGGCTTGTTCCTCGCGGCTGCGGGAGCCGTGGCCTACCATCCGCCCAGCGGCGCCGGCCTGTCCGATTACCTGGTGCAGTCCGAGGCCTTCCTTCCGGACGTCCACGTTCTTGCCTGCCTGCAGTGCGAAGGGTCGTTTGCCCATCAGCTCCGGTTCGACGCGAGGGCCGAGGTCGGGTTCGTGCCGCTCGACCGGCTGCTCGAATCCTGCCTGGCACTCACGCATTGCGATGCGGCCGGGGTCGTGGTGCTGGCCGAAGCCAGCCGCGTCGAGGGGACGGTCCTGACGGCGTCGCCGGCTGGTGCCGCATGGAGCGCAACCGGTGGGGCGTTGTCTCGCTTCCCGCGCAGCACGGTGCTGGCGGCCGGCATCGCGGCGCGCGACGACCGGCCTGCGCTGGATGGGGTGCTGCATCCGCT
>JBJTAZ010000311.1:0-3011 GCA_046091085.1 Nitrospiraceae bacterium | reverse complement strand
GCGGCCTCGTCGGCTGCCGTTTTGATCAGCCTTCATCAAGCAATGTATGATTGTAAGACCTGACCCTGCTAGCCCATCATTTAGTCATGTCCTTAATGTAGCCATCTTTGAGCTTAGCCAACTCTTTTGAGATGCCCAGATTACAATGCCAATCGAACACTTCCAATGTCTGATACAAACAAAGAAACGCAGATGAGATTGCGGCGGCTTCCTGCCCAAGGGACGTGGGGCGGAAGCTAACCCTGAATCCAGTACCAACAAGAAACCCTGCAAACCCTTCAGGACTCCAATGGTGCCAGGCAGAAAACGGGCCATAGTTCTTCGTGTATAGCAGTTGTCCCTTTACAGCATTGAAGATGCGATTGTAGGAGAGACCACTCCAGCCATCACGGTACGGATCTGAAATGCCAGTGGGCAAACAGCGTGGTCTGGGGCGAGGCTTAAAGAGGCCACCGAACTGCTTTAGGCCTTGGGCAATTTTACGGCGGAGTTTCGCTGGCACCTTCTTGCCCTCGGCGAGTTCGGTTTGGATTTGTCGCCAGTCGACGACAAAGGAGTACGCACGCCACAGTAAACCCCGCTGCTGGGGTTCCTGAGCTGCCCATAAAAGCTGACACAGCCCCTCAAGCATGCTCCGGGCGACCAGAGCCGAATCGGCGCCCTCCTGCAGCCGGAGAACAGACATACCATGAACGAGTTGCTTCGAGGCGAAGCAGAGAGCCATGAACCCAAAATGATCGTCGGTCGAAAGGTTTGGCCGTGTCTTGATCGCTCGCTTTCCGAGGCTAACCAGAGCCTCCAGCCACTTCTGCAACTTCGGCATGTCGCGCTGCGCCTTTTTCTCGCTACGCTTCACCAGACACCCCTTTTGAACTTCCACCGTTAGTATAGCTAATGGTCTTCTCAAGAGCCTCAGCACAAGATGTTCTCTGTCCAGTCTCATGGACCATCAGCCAGTATATTAGAGCGACTAAATGGTAATGTCACGCTGCCCCTGAGAAAGCTCAGGCAGGAGGGTCGCCGCTGATCGCCGGAGGAGGCGCGGCACAACTTGTACAGTCCAGCCCCATTGCCTTCCCCCTCCCTCTTCTCAATGAAGGGCTGGCTGCTCCAGCGACCCAACCTTCATTGACTCTCTTTCGACCCCTCCCTATAATGCCGTCATTGCTGCATTTCCTGGATTTTCTTCCCGATGAACCCACAGGCCAAAGCGCAACTGGACCGGAAATTTGACCGGCTGAAAGCCGGCTTCAGACATGCCTTTGCCCTCGGCTCGCCGGACAAGCCGCTCACCGCCGAGGAAACGGCTCTGCTGGAGAAAGTGGCAACGACGATCGCCAGCCGACGGATGTCCAGCCCGGCCCTGCTGTTTCTCGAATCGGCCGGCCCGATGAACTTCCTCGGCAGCCAGGCCTTGCACTTCCTGGCCCCCATTCTCGACCTGGCCTGCGACGCGCGAGAGGTTGAGTTGGCGGCACACCTGCTTGAGCGGCGCGACGCCATCTCCCGCCTCATTGCCATGATCGAAGCCTTGGACAGTCCCGGGATGACCGTTCCTCGATGACACCCCAGCCCTCCTCGCCGACAAGCCAGCAGGGAGATCACCCGCTCTCGGTGATCATCGCCACCGACTGCGGCAGCACCACGACCAAGGCCATCCTGATCGAGAAAGTCGGCAACGAGTACAGACAGACCTTTCGGGGCGAAGCGCCCACCACCGTCGAAGCCCCCTTCGAGGACGTCACCCGCGGCGTTCTGAACGCCTTTGCCGAAGTCGAAGAACTGTCCGGCCGCAAGATTCTGGACGGGGAGCGCATCATCACGCCGGCCCGTGAGGAACAGGGAGCCAAGGTCGGCGTGGACATCTACGTCTCCACGAGCAGCGCCGGGGGCGGCTTGCAGATGATGGTGGCCGGGGTCGTCCAAAACATCAGCGGGGAGAGCGCGCAACGCTGCGCGCTGGGGGCCGGCGCGATCGTCATGGACGTCCTGGCCAGCAACGACGGCCGCTTACCGCACGAGAAGATCGAGCGGATCAGGAGGCTGCGGCCGGACATGATCCTCCTCTCCGGCGGGACGGACGGCGGCACCGTGACCCACGTGGTGGAGATGGCCGAGTACATCGCCGCCGCAGAGCCGCGGCCAAGATTGGGCATGAGCTATTCGCTCCCGCTCATCTATGCGGGCAACAAAGACGCGCAGCCGCGCATCAAGGACATCCTGGGGCACAAGACCGCTCTGACCCTCACCGAGAATCTGCGTCCCGCGCCGGAGCGGGAAAACCTGGCCCCCGCCCGGAACAAGATCCACGATCTGTTCCTGGAGCACGTCATGGCCCAGGCGCCCGGGTACAAGAAATTGATCGACTGGGCCGGGGCGCCGATCATGCCCACGCCGGCCGCGGTCGGGATCATCATGCAGACCGTCGCCAAGCGGGAGAACCTGAACCTGATCGGCGTGGATATCGGCGGCGCGACCACGGACGTCTTCTCCGTCTTCGGGGAGACCTTCAACCGGACCGTCAGCGCCAACCTGGGCATGTCCTACAGCATCTCCAACGTCCTGGCCGAGGCGGGCCTGGCGAACATCATGCGCTGGGTGCCGTTTACGCTCGAGGAACAGACCCTGCGCAACCGGATCAAGAACAAGATGATCCGGCCGACCACGATTCCCCAAACCCTCGATGAACTCCAGATCGAGCAGGCCATCTCGCGGGAAGCCCTGCGGCTGGCCCTCATCCATCACAAGTCCCTGGCGACCGGCTTGAAGGGCGTCCAGCAGGAACGGACGATCTCGGACATCTTCGAGCAGCAGGCCTCGGGCAAGACCTTGATCGACATGTTGAAGCTGGACCTGATCGTCGGGAGCGGCGGCATCCTGTCCCACGCGCCGCGCCGCATCCAATCCATGCTGATGATGGTGGACGCCTACGAGCCGCTCGGCTTCACGGTCCTCTCCGTGGACAGCATCTTCATGATGCCGCACCTGGGCGTCCTTTCCACCGTCAACGA
>JBJTAZ010000310.1:0-5779 GCA_046091085.1 Nitrospiraceae bacterium | reverse complement strand
CTATCCTGGGTCTGTTTTATCGGGACGAGAAGCCGGCGAAACTCCAGGTGATCTCCATCGGGTTCGCAGATCGTCGGGGGAATGTGGAAGCTTATGTGAAGGCCAACCCTGAAACGTTCCTATTCCCGACTGCCTTTGATGAGGACAGTTGGATATCCCAGGCATTCAAAGTGACGGCCACGCCGACGTTCGTCCTGCTGGACTCAGATGGAAATGTTCAGTTGGTCCACCGAGGCGGCGGGATCAATCGCAACCACAAATATCGGGAGTTCTTGGCGGGATTGAAAGGCTAACTTCTCACACGCTCATTAGTTGTTAGATCATCTCGATCGGGTCCACGTCCACGTCGAACCTCAACCCGCTCTTGCCCTTCATCCGCTACATCTCGTCCAGCGTGGCTTTCACAACCTGGCGGGCTTGCTCCGCGCCGCCGGCGTTCACCAACAACTGATACCGGTGGCGTCCGCGGAGCTGCGCGTGTGTGGCCGGCACAGGGCCGAGCACCGTCACGGATTCGGTTGTACCGGACGTCGGTTTCGGGATTGCCGTGATCGCATGGTTGAGCAACTTGGCCCAGCGGGCCGCCGCATGTTTGACCGCCGCCGCCTCCGTGCTCGACACATGCAAACTGATCAGATGGGTGAAGGGAGGATAGCCGAGGGCCTGCCGAGAGGACCGTTCCGGCTCATAGAAGAGCGTAGGGTTTTGTTGGGCGACTGCCGTAATGGCATGGTGGGTCGGGAGCGACGTTTGGATCAACACTCTGCCGCCCTCGTCCGCCGGTTTGGCTAAGGCTGTGGCGTCCAACAAGGCATGGTAGGTGCGCTCGGCGGCGCGGAAGTCCGCCACATGAAGCTCCGCATCGGCGTTGGCGATGCCGACGAAGCCCACCCTCGGGAGCGGAAAGCCTTGCAGCAGCATCTGCGTCCCGATGAGGATGTCCCACGTGCCCACCACTGCTTCCGCACGCAGGGCCTCGGCCTGGCTCTGCGTTTTGGCTTGGTCGCGGTCCAGTCTGGCGATGCTGGCTTCGGGCACGAGGCGACGCAACATTTCCTCCAACCGTTCCGTCCCTGACCCCACCAGTTCCAGCCTGGCGCCCTGGCAGGTGGGGCAGGTATCGGGAGGCGGCATGGAGACTCCGCAGTAGCGGCAGGCCAGGGTGGCGGATTGGCGGTAGTAGGTCAGCGAGACGGAGCAGTGCGGACAGCGTGGGGCGTTGCCGCAGTCGCGGCAGAGGAGCGCGGAGGCAAAGCCTTTCCGGTTGAGGAAGAGTGCCACGCCGGCCTTGGCCTCGACGGCTGCTTTAATGCCATCCAACATGGACTGGGAGAGGACCGTCCCGTAGGGCGTCTGGCGCAAGTCAATCACATGGATGGTCGGGGGCTTGGTGTGAGCCGGTTGGTCGGCCGTCAACGACAAGATCCGCTCGGCCTTCCCGTCCTCTGTCATTGCCTGCCAGGTTTCCAGTGAGGGGTGGGCCGAGCCGAGCAGTAGGAGGGAACCATGCTGCTCCGCGCGGAGCGTGGCCACGTCGCGTGCGTGATAGCGGGGCTCCTGTTCTTCCTTGAACGACGAGTCGTCTTCCTGATCCACGCAGATGAGGCCGAGCGAGGCGAGTGGCGCGAAGACGGCCGATCTTGTCCCGATCACCACGGAGATGGTCCCTGCCTGGATGCGGTGCCAGGCTGCGTCACGGACGGCCGGCGTCAGGCCGCTATGCAGCAAGGCCACCCTTCTGTCCCACCGGTCTTGTGCGGCTGTGGCGATGGCTGACGCGCGCGCCATGTCCGGGGAAATGATGAGGACGGTGCGGCGGCGGGCCAAGGCTTCTTCGCCGGCATCGAGATAGGCCGCGATGCGAGAGGCCCACGGGGCTTGGATGAGGAACGTTCGGCAGCCTTCGTGTCGTTGGCCCTCGCTCAGTTGTTCGTGCCACCTGGACGGCACAGGAGGAAGCGGACCAATGGATGGCTCTTGAGCCATCCCCAGCTGGACCTTCGCGCCGGGCGTTTGACGGGAGCCGGCTCGAGGTGCGCCGGCCTTCGGGGGCTCTGCCTCTGCTTCATGCACCCATCCGCGGCGCATCAGGTCTGCGAGTTGGCGCGCCACAGGTCCTGACAGCCCGCGCTTGAGGGTGGGTAAGCTCAGGCCCTTGCGTCTGGATGTCGCGGCCAGGCGTGCGAGCAACTGGCGCGCGGTGTCCGAGAGCTTCGCCGTCGGCTTCGACCCGGCCGTTGTCTGGGTCGCCGCCTTTCCCGAATCGGTGATGCGATAGTACTGGGGAGGTTTGACGGTGGGTGCGGGAGGGGGCAAGGCCAGCCGGATGCACTGGCCCCAAGGAGTCAGGTATCGTTCCGCCACGAGGCGGGTCAGCTCCAGGAGGTCCGCTGGCGCCATGCTGGCTTCCGCCTCGTCCGCCAGCGCGAGGATGTCCTTCAACCGTCCGATCGCCGCCGGTTTGGAGAACGCCGCCGGCGGAGTTGCCGCCAGGTCGATCACGACGCGTTGGACGGTGCTGGGGCGGAAGGGCACCAGCACCCGGCTGCCGGCCGCGAGCTGTTCCCGTATATGCGGCGGGATGCGATAGGTAAAGGTCCGGCGCAGGTGCCGGGGGACAAGCACCTCGGCAAACGATGGTTCCGAGTTCGACGCTTTGTGCAACTGGGTCACAAGCTGATCCGTAAGGCGCGGGGTGTCATGTGAAGCCGAGGGTCGTGGCTCATTCTAGCAGTCGGGTTTCAGAGGGACAATCGGGCGGGCGCGGCAGCGCTGCGGCCCTGTTACGGTGCCGGGGGTGGAACGGGAGAAGGGGTCGCCTCTCCGGCGCCTGCCGCTGGTGGAGGCGGCAGCTCACCGGCCGGAGGGGATTGGGGAACGGTCTCTCCGGACCCTGCCGGTTCAGCCGCCGCCTGCGGACTTGGCTCGGGGGTGATGGCGGATGGCGTTGCGGCATCTGGTCGTACGATTGGGCGGTTGGAAAGGATGGGTGGCAGTTTCTTGGGGGCCAGCACGATGTCGATCCGGCGATTCTGCTTGCGGCCTTCCTCGGTGGCGTTGCTGGCAACGGGTCTCGTGTCGCCATGTCCGACGACCACCAGGTTGGCCGGAGCCACCCCGCCTTGCTCCGTGAGGTACCGGACGATTTCTTGCGCCCGGGCTTTCGACAGCTCCATGTTGCTGGCAAATTGCCCTTTGAGCGAGGGCCCGATCGGCATCCGATCCGTGCGTCCTTCGATGCGGATTTCCTTGTCGGAAACAGATTTCAGGATTTCGCCGATCTCTTTCAAGGCGGCCTCTCCGGCCTGGTTGATCGGTGCAGCTCCCGGTGCGAACTCCAGTTGCTTGGCCAAGGCGGCGAGACGGGAAAGATCGATTTCCGGCGCGCCGGGTGCGCCGAGCGCCGGCTGCGCCGCTTCCTTCGCGGGAAGATCGGCCTTGGACAGGCGATCCATTTCCTCGGCGATCGTTTCGGCGGAGGAGCGTCGCGCAACCTGGACGGTCGGTTCCTGGAACACGATCCGGTCGAGGCGGAGAAAGGGCACGGTGGAACGGGTGACGAGGGCGGTGGCCGTCGCGTCTTCCACGGCCAGCACCTTCAGCTCGCCGATCTTCTGGACGGGAATGCTCGTTGCGGTTCGCAACACATCCAGCCGGTCTCCCACGCGGAGCCCATCGTTGCGGCCCCAGTCGATGTACACGATGTGACGCTGCGCGATCAGTGAGAGCGACGACGGAAAGGCGATGATGTAGCCGGGCACGGTCGGCAGGCTGCGGCCGGGCATCGGCGGCTCCTCCGGGGGAGGCGGCACGAACCGGATCGCGCGGTCTCCCGAGTTGATGGGGCCCCAAGAACGGACGATGCGTACGGTGGCAAGCTCCTTCGA
Source organism: Nitrospiraceae bacterium (assembly GCA_046091085.1). Classification (GTDB taxonomy): domain Bacteria; phylum Nitrospirota; class Nitrospiria; order Nitrospirales; family Nitrospiraceae; genus SYGV01. The sequence goes on along the minus strand of JBJTAZ010000310.1, from coordinate 1,892 downwards.
CACTTCCGTGACCAGCCCGATGCCGACATTGGTGAACAGATCCCCTATATACTTGTTCTTGGCCGGGTGGAAGATCTCGTTGATGCGCCGATAGAGTGTCACGTGACCGCCCACTTCAATGGCGCTGGACTTGGTCAAGTTCAGGTAGCACAGATCGCCGGTGCCCAGGATCATTTTATTGCTGGTGGTTTGGGCGTCGCCGTTCAAGGGGTTCACGATGCCCTCGATGGGCATGGATGGGCGGATAAATCCTGAAGAAAAGGTCAGGGCCGCCTCCCCCATATGTACGCTCTCGATGCCGGGCTGGTCGGCCGAGGCGGGGGCCGGCACCGACAGGAGGGTGACGGTCAGAACTGCGCAGAGGGCCAGGAAAAGCCGACGATCCAAAGGTTTCCGTTGCCAGAGCCAGAACATGGCCGTAACCATAGCAAAATGACGACCATTGTCAAGCCAAGACGGCAAAGCTCCGGCGTGCCGGGCGGGTTTGACAGGCGTGGTGGCCGGTGCTAGCGTGAGGGCACCGTGTTGCGGTGGTAGGCAACCGGATGTACTTCGTGAGGGATGCCATGGCCCAAGATCCCAAGCAGTCGCTCCCCAAGCGGGCCGGACTATCCGAGCCGACCGAGCCGAAGCCACGCCGGATCGAAACGCAGATCCATCGGCGGAGCAAGGCCAAGGCTCGGTATCCGCTGCAAGCCGAATGGGATGTGGCTTCCGGTGAAGCGCCGCAGGGTTTGCGGACACCGCAAGATCAGATGCGCAAGCGCTGCGAATAGTCCTGCGCCGCCCTCCGTTCCGGCGCTCCAATGTCGAGGATCACTGAAAAAACAAAATGATGGGAGCGTCCCGTTCCGCCCCCTAGGGCTTTCGGTTCGGAGGCACGTAGGTCCTTTGTGCGCTTGCTATTGCCGGAGGCGCACGACTAAAATGCCGAACTTCTATTGGAAGTCAAGGTGTTGGGAGCGGGGGTTTTGTGAGCGGCACTGAGTTGCTTCTCGAGTATTTGACCCGTTATTTCCCGGTCCTGCTCTTCATCGTCATTGCGCTGGCGTTCGGCGTGGTGACGTTGGTGATCAGCTATCTGGTCCAGCCCAAGTATCCGGATGCGGAGAAGCTCAGCGCCTATGAGTGCGGGAGCGAGCCTTTTTCCGACGCCCGGATGCCCTTCCCCGTCCGGTACTACATCTTTGCGATGCTGTTCGTCATCTTCGACATCGAAGTGATCTTCCTCTATCCTTGGGCGGTGACCTTTTACAAGATCGGATTTATCGGACTGGTCGAAATGTTGATCTTTATCGCCTTGTTCCTGGTGGCCTATGTCTATGCCTGGAAAAAGGGAGCCCTGGAATGGGACTGATACAGCTCGGACGGCGCGAGAAGGATGGGGATCTGGACGTCATCACAACGACGGTCGAAAAGGCCGTCAATTGGGCGCGCAAGGGCTCGCTCTGGCCGATGACCTTCGGGCTGGCCTGCTGCGCCATTGAAATGATTGCAGCCGTCTCCTCGCGCTACGACATGGACCGCTACGGGGCCGGCGTGTTCCGGGCGTCGCCCCGCCAATCCGACTTGATGATCGTGGCGGGGACCGTCTGCCGCCGGATGGCGCCGGTGATTCGGAAAATCTACGACCAGATGCCCGAGCCCAAGTACGTGATCGCCATGGGCTCCTGCGCGACGTCGGGCAATATCTACGACAGCTACAGCGTGGTGCAGGGCGTGGACCGCTTCGTGCCGGTGGATATTTACGTGCCCGGCTGACGACGAGCTGGTATCGGATCGGCGGGGTGGAGCGGGACTTCACGCCCTCGCTGCTCGACACGCTCCGGCGGTTTCTGGATTATTTTTTGCCCTTGATCGACGAGTACGTGGTGTTCCTGGAGAAGAACCGC
>JBJTAZ010000309.1:0-7326 GCA_046091085.1 Nitrospiraceae bacterium | reverse complement strand
GCAGGGCTTCTTGCCGAAGCGCCGCGCTCACGCCGAACGCACGCGAAGACGGCGCTCGTCCCCACTTCGTGCAGATGAGGCGGCCTCCACTGCCGGCGGAGAGCGTGGCGGTCAGTGGTGGTGTTCGCAGCCGGGGCCGTGGGTATGCTGGTGTTCGTGAAGGGGGCCGGAAGGTTGCGTAAATCCCGGGTGTGGCGTGAGCTGGCCGGGCAGCACGATTCTGCCCCCTTCCTGCTGCTTGGCCAAATGGGCGGCGACTTCCGGATGGTGTGTCTTGAGGTAGCCGATCAGGCCGTTGAGAAACCGCTGGGCCTGCAATCCCCCGCCTGAAAAGTCCGCCACGAATTTGATCGCGCGATCCAGCACCTCCGGTGCGCTCTGCTGGTCGATGGCTTGCGGTCCCTGCTGCTTCACGAACGTCTCGTATTCCTTCTTGAGCTGTTCGGCGAACACCGGGAGGGGGGCGGCGGGAATGTGTAGCGGGCTCAATGTCCGTCGAAGCGCTTGAATGGCGGCGATCACCTCGCCGTCCTGCCCATCGCGTCGGCTGTGGAAGTAGCTGAAGGTCACCACCTCGATCAGGTTGAACAGGGCGGCGGCCTTGTCGCCTCCGACCTCGAACAACTCCCGGTAAAAGTCCCGTCGCGCCAAGGCGAACCGATCTCCGGTTCGTTTCTGCTGGTACTCGCTGTTGGCGTCCAGGTAGGAGCAGTCCGGCTGGCAGGCGACCCTCACGATCCGATGTTCGCCGCAGCACTGGCTGCAGATAGACCCGCCCAACGCGGGGCAGGGGCGCTTGCCCTTGCGTTCGTGGCAATAGACGCACTTGCTCATTTCGGTGCTTGTCCCTTCTTCGCTTCCGATTCCTGCAGGCTACTCGAGCCGCTGAACCCGTAGTCGGCGAGCGTGCGCTTTTTCTGATTGGCCTTCACCGGCGCTTCCAGCCCGTTCATCTCCGCCGCGTTGCCGTAATGGTAGGGAACGAGGATCAAGTGGTTCTCCCGATCCACACCGATGTCGGCAGGAGAGGGGAGATACTCGGCGATCACGTCGAAGTGTTGGTCCGGCCTCATGCGCCAGATCTTGCCGGCTGTGAAGTCGGAGATGTAGAGGTTCCCCCAGCTGTCGAAGTCCAGGCCGTCCAGATTGTGGAAGCGGGCGGTGAAGAAGCCGTTGGAGACCAATTCGCTGATCGTCCCGTCCGGCGTGACCTCGAGAATCTTGCCCTTGTCCCAACTGGCCACGATCAGGTGGCCGTTCTTGGGATGGACCGCCAGTCCGCGCGGGCCGGCCAGCGCTGCGTCATGCGCGAGCACGGAGATGGCGTGTTGCTTGGCGATGTCGATACGATAAATCGTGTTGGCGGCCGTGTCCGAGAGATACAACAAGCCGTGGCCGTCGTAGGCCACGTCGGACAACGCCGCAGCCTGTCCGTTCTGCCGATTGGGAATAGGCAGGGTGAGCAGGGATCGTCCGGTCACCGTATCGAACGCGCGCAGCGAATCCAGGTCGGCCACGTAGAGGGTGTGGTGGACGATGGCCATGCCCTTCGGCGCATGAAGCACCGTCGCGCCCTCGCCCCCCTTGATGAACTGCAACGTGGAGACGGCGCCTGTCTTGTCCAACTTGGTGATGAACCCGTTGTTGTCCTTCACGTCCGGATCGCCGTTGGCATTGGAGATGAAATATCCGTCGCCGGAAGGGTCCGCCAGGAAACTCTCGGGAGTTTGCAGGCCGGTGACTTGCAGGGCTTGAGCGTGGAGCGGGACGGCCAGTACCAAGGCAAGTGCGTATCCAAGGCATGGCACACAGGATCTCTTACGATGGTGGATGGACATGGCCGATGGTGTATCGTGATGTCGGATGACGGAGAACACGGAGGTGATGGGTTTGGACTATCCCGTTTCAGATGATGATGCGATGGTAATGGACGCCTCGCAGGCCTGTCAAGGAAGGCCCCTGCCGCGGTTGCCGGGGCGTATCGCTTGACGGAGGTTCGAAAGCATTGCTATTCTGCGGCGTTTGCTCAGACCAACGAACCAGAGTGGAGGGCGCCGTGGCGGCACGATTGATTGACGGAAAGGCATTGGCGCAGACGATCCGGGAACGGATTGCCAAGGACGTGACGGAGCTCCAGGCAAGGACCGGAGTCAGGCCGGGACTGGCGACGATTCTCGTCGGCGAGGATCCTGCCTCGGCTCTCTACGTGCGCAGCAAGCAAAAGGCCTGCGATGCCGCGGGGATCTATATCGAGGACTTCAAGCTTCCGGCCACTACGAGCCAGGCCGAACTGCTGGCCCTGGTGGAAAAGATGAATGCCGACCCCAAAATTCACGGCATTTTGGTGCAACTCCCGCTGCCGAAGCAAATCGACACCAAGGTAATTTTGAATGCCGTGGATCCCATGAAGGATGCCGATGGGTTCCATCCCTATAACCTCGGACGCTTGGTGGAGGGAAGCCCGGTGTTCGAAGCCTGTACGCCCAAGGGCGTCATCGCGATGATCGACTCGACCGGGGTCGCGATCGAGGGCAAGCGGGCGGTTGTGGTGGGGCGGAGCAACATCGTCGGCAAGCCGGTGGCGCTGATGCTTCTGCACCGGCATGCCACCGTCACAGTCTGCCATTCAAAAACCAAAGATCTGCCTGCCGTGTGCCGCGAGGCCGACATCCTGGTCGTGGCGATCGGCAAGGCCAAGTTCGTGACGGCGGACATGGTCAAAAGCGGGGCCGTGGTGATCGACGTGGGCACCAACCGGTTGCCCGACGGCAAGTTCGTGGGTGACGTGGATTTCGAGCCCGTGAGCCAAAAAGCCGGCTGGATTTCCCCGGTGCCTGGCGGGGTCGGCCCGATGACGATTACGATGCTGTTGGACAATACGTTGGAGTCGGCGCAGCGCATGGCCGGGGCGAAAGCCAGATGAGCGGACCAAGACGGCTGAAAGACGTATTGGCTCGTGGCGAGTTCGCCGTCACGGTCGAATACAACCCGCCCAAGGGCACCAACATTACCTCGTTGCTGGCCAATGCCAAGGCGTTGGTTGGGCGCGTACATGGCGTCAACGTCACGGACAACACCGCGGCGGTCATGCGGGCCAGCTCGCTCTCGATCTGCCGCATGCTCTATGAAATGGGCCACGATCCGGTCATGCAGATGACCTGCCGGGATCGGAACCGGCTGGGCATGCAGTCGGACTTGCTGGGCGCGCACATCCTGGGCATCAGAAACATCCTCTGCCTGACCGGCGACTATCCGACGGTGGGCGACCACAAGGATGCGAAGCCGGTCTACGACCTGGATTCGGTCCAGGTCATGCAATTGGTCCAGAAGCTGAACATGGGACAGGACTTCGCGGGGAACAAGCTGGACGGAGCCACGGACTATACGATCGCCGCCGCCGTCACGCCGGAGATGGACCCGCAGGGACCGATGCTGGCCAAGTTTGAGGCCAAGGTGAACGCGGGCGCGCAGTTCTTCCAGACCCAGGCGATCTACCATCCGGAACAGTTCGGGGCCTTCATGGGCGCCGTGCGGAAGTTCAAGGTGAAGGTGTTGGCGGGGATTCTCCTGCTGCGCTCCGCCAAGATGGCCGAATTCATGAACGCCAATATTCCCGGCGTCTGCGTGCCGCAGGAGATGATTGCGGAGATGCGGGAAGCCGGAGACAAGAAGGCGCTGGATGTCGGCGTGGAGATCGCGGTGCGGACGATCAAGGCCGTGCGGCCCCATTGCGACGGCGTGCACATCATGGCGATCAAGGCCGTGGATCGGCTGCCGGACATCCTCACGAAGGCGGGGTTGGGCTAAGGGCGTCGCATCGGATACAATCAATCATGATGACGGTCCCTCAATTTCAGCAACACAAGCAGGCCGGCAAGAAGCTGATCGTTGTCACGGCCTACGACGCCCTGTTCACGAAGATCGTGGAACAGGCGGGGATCGAGGCGATCCTGATCGGGGATTCGCTCGGCGTGGTGGTGCAGGGCAAGAAGGACACGCTGGCCGTCACGATGGAGCAGATGCTCTACCACACGAAGCTGGTGGCCGGCGCCGCGCAGCAGTCGCTGGTGATCGCCGACATGCCCTTTCTCTCCTATCAGGTCTCGGTTGAGGAGGCGGTACGAAACGCGGGCCGATTCCTGAAGGCCGGGGCGGCGGCGGTGAAGTTAGAAGGGGGCGCGGCGGTGCTGGACCGGGTGGAGGCCATGACCCAGTTCGGGATTCCGGTGATGGGGCACCTGGGTATGACGCCGCAATCGGTCCACCGTTACGGCGGCTACAAAGTCCAGGGAAAGCAACGCGACCAGGCGGAGAGGCTGCTCGCCGATGCCAAGGCGCTGGAAGCGGCCGGCGCGTTTTCGATCGTGCTGGAAGCGATCCCGGCGCAGCTGGCCAAGCGTGTGACGGACGCCCTGACCATCCCGACCATCGGCATCGGCGCCGGCCCTGGCTGCGATGGGCAGGTGTTGGTCCTCTACGATCTGCTCGGTCTTTTCGACGACTTCGCGCCCAAGTTCGTGAAGCCCTACGCCCACCTCAAGGCCGACGCACTGCAAGCACTCCGCCGCTACAAGGAAGAAGTCGAGCAGGGGAAGTTTCCGTCCGATTCAGAGAGCTATCACTAATTTTCTTCCCGCTCCTTCACATCCTGCATCAATCTCGGCGATTGAAAAGTTTGGCGGGATGATAGTCACGACCCATCTGGCGTGGAGAGCCGGACTCGCGGAAATATTCCCTTGCCATCGAAGTAACGCCGCAGTGCTTCTTCTAGCACGCTAATCTCTACCCCCATGTAGTGCCGAGGCAGCTGTTCGAGGCGCGCCAGTCCATTCCTCGCCAGGTTGGCTGTGGCTTCGCAGTTTCCTATATAGTGCTTGAGATTGGCCGCGGCGAGTTGAATGAGCGCCTGGAAGAAATTCCCCTGGTCGGTCTTGTGTCCCACGGCATGCCAGTAGCTCTCGAAGACTTCATGACATTCCCACCAGTAGGCATAGTTGTAGAGATCAATGCCATAGAGGTACTCCTCGGCTTGTCGCCAGTGCTCCGGGGGGAACGCCGCGAGCTGCGGCTCCGGCTGTCCGTAGGAATGTCCCTTGGGATCACGCCGTGGGTGCGGGCTCTGTCCCGGCACAAATCGGTACGGAGGAAACAGACGAGTCGTGTAGCGGGGCCAGGAAGAATCTGACGGGCGCGACTCGCTCACGATGAACCTCTGTTGGGGACCTGAAAGATCTGCCGATCTTCGAGCCGGACCGCCGTCAGCTGTTGTCCCCAGACGTAGCCGCTATCCAGCAGGAGCAGGTTCGCTTGGATGTGTAGGCCTAAGGCAGCCCAGTGGCCGCAGACGACGGTGACCTCGATACTTTTCCGGTCCGGGACCTGGAACCAGGGGATGAGACCGGGCGGCGCAGATTGCGGGGTGCCTTTGTGCGAGAGCCACATGGCTCCTTCCGCCGAACAGACGCGGAGCTTGGTCAGGGCATTGGCGATGACGCCGAGACGTTCGCGGCCGGCCAAACTGTCGTTCCAGCGGCTTGGCCCATGGTTCTCCCTGTACCCGACTTCATACAAATAGCTCAGAAATTCAGGATACCGAGACGAGCGGAGCATCGCTTCCACTTCCTGCGCGAGCTGCCGGATCTGGACGACAGTCCATTGAGGCAGGAGCCCCGCGTGGAGCAGGACATGGCCGTCGGCCATGTGGACCAGGGGCCGATGGCGGAGCCAGAGGAGTAGTTCGTCTCGATCCGGCGCCTGCAAGACTTCCTGGACCGTGTCTTTCTTGCCCGGTTTGGTGACGCCGGCGTCGATGGCCAGCAGGTGCAGGTCGTGGTTGCCCAGCTCCGTGACCGCCGCTAGTCCGAGCCCTTTGATGTAGCGGAGCACCGAGAGCGAATCGGGCCCTCGATTCACCAAGTCGCCGACGAACCAGAGTTGATCGCGTGCCGGATCGAACCGGATCTGTTCGACCAGTTCCTGAAGCGGAGCAAAGCAGCCTTGGATGTCGCCGATTGCATATGTGGCCATGTCGGTATTGTAACGTGGAAGTGGCCGGAAGGCACTGGGTACGTGCGAGAAGCCGGGAGATGCCGAGTCAGGGGTACTTGGCTTCGATCCTGCTGCTGAGCCCGCCGCGGGCGGTAAACTCGCCGGTGACGATCGCCCAAACCGGCCGGCAGGAGGCGACGACATCCTGAAGGATGCGGTTCACGGCGTTCTCGTAGAAGATGCCGAGGTTGCGATAGGCATGGACGTAGAGCTTCAGCGATTTCAGTTCCAAGCAGGTCTTGTCCGGCATGTAGCGCAGGCGGATCGTACCGAAGTCCGGCTGTCCGGTCTTCGGGCAGATGGCCGTATATTCCGGAATCTCGATCATGATCTCGTAGCCCTTGTATTGGTTGGGCCAGGTCTCGATCTTGGGGAGCTTGGCCGACACGCCGCTTCGGGCATGGGCATCCGTATAGCTTCGTTGCTTGGTTCGCCGGTTCATACGCGGGTCATCCACTCGACTTGGCCGATTTGTTCTAACTGGAAATACAAGGTAACCCAGGGACAAGTCATCTCGGGGTAGACCTCGCAGAAGCCGCCCGTACGCACTCCGCCGCAGGGGCCATGGCTCATGAATTTCGGACACTCGGCTTTGGGGGCGCTGCCTTCGACCACGGGGATCGGGGGACGATTGTGCACCCCACCCACATAGCGAGCCCCTTCTTCTTCGCCCGGAATGACGACGCGCTTAGGCATGGAGGCGAGTTTACACGGATTCCATGAATTGGGCAATCTCGGCCAACTGGACGTTGCGGACGGCGATCTCGGGCGCATAGATGACTTCGTCGGCGGCCCAGCCGATGATCGGCTTGGCCTGCTTGGTCACGCCGGTCACCCGTTGCAGGAGGGAGCGGATGTTGCCGGTGATGCGAATGGTGTTGCCGCGCAGCGGTGCGCCGATGCGCCCGTCTTGAATCAAGAAGGAGTCGCCGACGACGGTGCAGGTGAAGTCCCCGGCCCGCAACCCGTTCATCGCATAGGTGTACCAAATGCGGCCGATGTACACCCCGTTGCCGACGGAGGCGAGTAAGCTCTCTCTCGTGTGGGGTTCGGAGCCCTCGATGAAGACGTTGGTGGCGGCGATGGACGGCAGCGCGTCGAACTGCCGCCCTCCCTGAGCCGAGAGGCGGAAGCCGTTGCGGGGCGCCAGCACGTCCGGATGTTCCTGCGGGTTCAGGCCGAGCTTTTCCCGTGCGCGCGGGTCCCGCAGCAGCCGCTGGGTCTCGTAGTGGTTCGAGAGCAGGCCCTGCAGCATGCCGGCTTGGATCAGGTTGGTGC
>JBJTAZ010000308.1:0-6391 GCA_046091085.1 Nitrospiraceae bacterium | reverse complement strand
GTTCCTTCGCGCGGGTCATACCTACGTAGAGCAACCGCCGTCGCTCCACCGCCTCCCGCATCTCCCCCTTTTCCCTCGTGACCACCGCCCCCAGGTTGCACCGGTCGCCTTGCACCAGTCCGATCAAGCCGGTGGACCAATCGTGCGATACGAGCGGCGCCCGCCGGCTCGGGCCGGTCCCGTGGTGCTGCCCGGCCAGGATCACCACCGGAAACTCCCGCCCCTTGCCCTTCTCGAGCGACAGCACCCGCACGGCTTCCAGCGACTCTTCGGCCAGCGCGCTCTCCGCCTCTTCCGGTTGTTCGTCCACCCGCTTGACCATCAAATCCACGAATCCGCCCAGTCCCAGATGCGGCCGGTCGGCCAACTCCGACGCCATGTGGCGGACCTTCAGTAAGTTGGCCACGGCCTGCTCTCCGTGAAGCGACGAGGCCGCGATCTCCAGCAGCGGCAGCCGCTCGAACAGGAGGTGAATCGCTTCAGGAAGCGGGCGCAGGGGCAGGAGCCCGGCCAGATCGACCAGTTGCGCATAGAGACGTCGGAGGATGGGGCCCCTCGGACTATCCCACTCGGTCAGACGCTGACCGGCGCGATAGTCCAGCGCATGACGCTCGCGGATCTCGAGCAGCTCCCGATCGGTGACGCCGCACAGCGGCGAGCGCAGCAGCCCAACCAGCGCGATCCGGTCCAGCGGATTCTCCAGCACCCGCACGAGGTTGACCAGATCGATGACTTCCTGCCGCCGGTAATAATGCTACTCCCCGTCCGTCACGTAGGGAATGCCGTGGCGCCGCAAGGCATCCAGGTAATCCTGCGCCTGGGTGAGCTTGCGGAACAGCAGCGCCACCTGTCCTGGTTGGAGCGGCGCCGGCCGGCCCTGCGCATCGGTCAGGACTTCACGCGCCAGCAGCTCCTCTTTGATCCACCGGGCCAGGCTCTCCGCTTCCGCGCGGGTCGCCGCCGCCGCTTCCACGTCGCGCTCCTCGTCCGCCCCGCCCACCAGCAACAGCGAGGCGCCAGGCGAAGCCAAACCGCCCTTGCGGCCCGGCTGGACCAGCAGGGGCACGTTCGGCGGTTGCAGATGTTCCTGCTGGGTGAGCAGCCGGTCGAACATCGTGTTGACCACCTCCAGCACTGCCCCATGGCTGCGGAAGTTGGTCGCCAGCTTCAAGACCACCCCTCCCCCCGACTCGACCTTCTCCACGACACGCTCGAACGCCTCGATGTCCGCCCGCCGGAACGCGTAGATGGACTGCTTGGGGTCGCCCACGATGAAGAGCTTGCCCGGTTCGAGCGCCACCGATTGCCAGGCCGTGCCGCAGGAACCGGGCCGTTCGGACAGGAACAACACGATCTCGTACTGCACCGGGTCCGTGTCCTGAAACTCGTCCACCAGAATGGCGCGATAGTCCCGCTTGAGGCGCTCGCGGATGCGGGGATGGTCGCGCAGCAACGTCCGCGCCCGCGCTAGCAACCCGTCGAACGACAACCAGCCCTCCGCCACAAAGCCGGACCGGACTCGCTCGACGAACGGCCGCAGCAGCCGCAGGAGTTCCGCCATCAGCGGCTGGTCCACGGTCAGCACGGATTGGGCGCCTTCGATCAGACGGCGCGCCTCGGCAAAATCTTCGCCGGCCCAGCCTTTCGGCGCCGCGCCCAGATCCTTGCCGAGCCATTCCCAGCCTTCCTGGCCGAACGTCGTCACCCCCTGGACTCCCTGCTCGATTAAGCGTCCGAACAGGTCCCTGGCCGCCGCCAGCATCTGCGCCACCTTCAAGGGCTTCTTGCCGTCCGGATGGGATACCAGCAAGGTCTCCGCGCGCGCGCGCCTGGCCGCGAACCAGTCGCGCAACGCCGGGGTGAGGCTCCCCGTCTCCACCTGGGCGGCCAGGTCCGGAATGGAGATCAGCTCGCTGGCGAGGGCGTTGGCCAGATCACGCAGTTCGTCCAACCCAACCACCTGCAGCACCTGCCGCCAGCCGGCCCGGTTCGCTCCGGTCCGGCCCAACTCCCCGTCCAGCCAGGCGTCCCATTGGGCTGAAAAATATTCCACGAAGCGATCCCCTTCGTCTTCCTGAAACGAGGGGTCCACGCCGCTTTCGATCGGATGAAGGCGCAGGAGGTGGGCGGCAAAACTGTGCAAGGTGCCGATCTGGGCCTTTTCCAAATCGTGCAGGGCCTGGGACGCCCGCTCAACGATGCGGTCGGTGGTGAGCCCGTAGCGATCGCGCAGATCCGCCGCCGCAACCGACCCCGATCCGGTCCCCTGCGCCTCCTCCGCCTGCAACGAGTGCAGTCGTTCCCGCAGGCGGATTTTCATTTCGGTGGCCGCCTTGTTCGTGAACGTGAGCGCCACCAGATGGGTGATGGGCACCGGCTCCGGCTCGCGCATCAACACGTTCAGAATCCGATTCACGAGCAAGGTGGTCTTGCCCGTGCCGGCGCCGGCGATCACCACGACGTTGCGGTCGAACGTGGTCTCCGCCAACAGGCGGGCTTCTGCATCGGGCACCTGTCGCTCACTCATCTTGCACCTTCTGCTTGCGCAACTGGTTCAACTCACGCGCTGGTGGGGATCGATGCGCACGCAGCCAGGTCGGATCGTGGAAGCGGCGGCAGGCCGTTATATAGTCGCAATGGTCGCAATACTCGCCCGGCACCACCATGAACTGTCCTGCGCGGATGCCGCTCAGCAGCCGCGCCAGCGTCTGTCGGATCTGCGGACCGGCCGGTCCCTGCCAGTCCCTGGCTTCAAAGACGGTCCGGTCCACTGCCTGATCCCATCCGGGCGCGAGAAACAGAAACTCCACCCGCTCCGGGCCGAGGGCACGGGCCTGACCGGCCAAGATGTCCGGCCCATGCAACCGCGCATACACAGGCGGCTGCACGCGCAGCCCCCGCACGGCCGCCGCGCGCAGATTGCGGTCCTCGCTTTTCATGTCCCGGCCCTGCTTGAATTTATAGTCCACGATCCGCCAGCCGGGCGGTGCGAGCCGCTCGTCCACCCGATCCAACCTGCCTCTGATCGTCACGGTCCCGAGCTGCGGCCCCAAATCGTCCAGACTGCCGGACGCCTCGATCTCGAAGGCGACGGGCCGATACCCGCCGGCCAGACAGTCTGCCCGATCCTGCGCGACCAGAGCGGCGACGAGCCCTTCGACCGACTCCCGCGCCAGCTCCCACAGCAGGGGATAGCCGGTCCCCTGACGCGCCGCCGCTGCGGCAAAGGCCTCCTCCGTTGCCGACCGGACCAGCGCCAATTCCCCCTCCGGACTCAGCTCTCCCTCGGGCCAGCCGGACTCGCGCAATCGGACATAGACCAGATGCAGCGTGGCATGGCACACATCACCCAGTGTCTTGGCGGACGGCACGCCTGGCTCGGCCGGCCGGACGGACTTCAGCCGCAACACCTGCTCGGCGAAATATTGAAACGGACAGCGGGCATACTGCTCAAGCGGCGTGGGTGCGACGCCCCTTGTTGTCAGCTTTGTCCAATATCCTTCCACCGGACCGACGAACCCGTCGTAGGGACCGGCTTCCTCTCCCTCAATACCCTGGAGCGCACCCAGGCTGTTGCGGAACAAATCCGCGTCGCGCCCCATGGCGTAGAGGAACCCCGTAACGTCTTGTCCCTCGCCCGCCCAATAGAGCGCCCATTCCGACTTCGTCAGGAGAGCCGGCAGAAACGGCGCCGCGCCGACCCGCGCGGCCAGTCGCGTCGGAACGTGCTGCACCGGCTCGGCGACGTCCCCATCGTCCTGTCCCTTTTGGCTCTCTTGCACGAACGGCGAAGGAGCCAGCAGCCGCCCCTCCTCGTCGGCGCGCTGGTACAGCAGATAGAGCTTCTCTCTCGCCGCCTGCCGGAGCAAGGCGAACAGGAGCTGCTCTTCGTCGTAGCCGGCCAGCTTTTCATCGATCTTGTAGCCCAGGGTTTCCGCAAGGACCCGTCGGTCCCGGTCGCGCAAAAACGCATCTTCCCGGATCACGCGAGGGAAGACTTTCTCGTTCAATCCCAGCACGAACAGGGCCCGGAAGGACAGGCCGCGCGCCGCCATGACATCCACCACCGCCACGCCCTGACAGCGATCGTCCGCCACCGGCAGCACCGCCCGCTCCATCGCCCTGGCGAACGTCTTCGCCCATTCCTCCCACGAGACCTCGGCGCCCAGCCGATCCAACTGACGGAGCTGAGCCAGACCCGGCTCGACCGCCGACATCATCCGGCCCTGGTCGGAGCCAAGCTCCGCTCCCTCCGGTTCCGGCAGATGCACATGCCGCTCTGCCAGCGAAATGAAGGCGTCGGTCAGCTGGGCAAAACCGCCTCGCTCCGGAAGGGCACGGCAATCACGAATGAGACGGGCAACCACCGTCCGGAGGATCAGCGCCTGATCGTCATCCTCTGCTGTCCGCCCTTCAACCTTCGACGCAACAGCCAGCCGCAGCCAGTCCTCCTCGCCCCGCATGATCCCCGCCTCCCCGGCCAACCGTTTCCAACAATCGGGCCTGGGCTCACCGGATCGTCCAAGTTCCGGTCGGATGCGATAGAAGGGCGACGTCAGCAGATCGAGCACGGCTTGCCGCGCAAACCCGGAGACCGGCAGCCAGGCCAGCTGGAGCAGCGCCTTGATCAGCGGTTCCCTGGTCGCTGGCGTCCCGCCTGCGGCGACGAAGGGGATGCGGTGCTCGTCGAAGATGCGGCGGAGCGACGCCTGATACGGAGTCAGCGTCCTGGCCACCAATCCGATCTCGTCGACGCGATACCCCTGCGTCTCGACCAGGTGGAGCATTGCCTTGCAGGCCGTCGTCAGCGCGTCCGCGGCTCCGACCAGACTCAACCGGCGGGCCTGGCAGACCGGCCGGCGCACCGACGCGCCGGCACCTGTTGCGTCGCGGGAAACGTCGTGGAAAACCTGGGCCGCCGAGAGGTGCCGATCGAGGAAGCGCCGGGCAAAGTCGAACCCCGGATGCTGGTCCTTGGGAAAGTACAGGGTGGCGTCCACCCGAGCAGTGACCGCCTCAAAGAACGAAAGCTGCACCTGCGTGAGATCGTAGAACCCAAAGTAGCAGGCCAGTCGGAGCCCCGACAGAAAGGGCGACCGAGCCACCCAGGGCAGCATTGCGACGGTCAGGTCATCGGCCGTGCCCACCCTCAACGCCCTGCCGCTTTCCACCATCGCCGCTTGGAGCGTGAAGAGTGCCTGCAACGTCGGCCGGTCTTCCGCCTCGAAGAGGCCCTCCCTGAGCGCGCGCAACGCCGCAGCCGGGTCCACCGCCGCATCGTTCAAGTCGCGGACCGTCGCCCACAGGGCCGAGGCCGCTCCGGGCGCGAGCCCGGCGCGGGTCAATGGTTCCAGTTCCGGAATCCCCCGGTTCAAAATGTGGGTCAGCAACTGCTCGCAGAAAAAGTCCTGGACGATGTCGGTCGACGGGGAAACTGTGCCCGGTTCGGCGGCAACGCGCCATTCATCGGCCAGCCGCAGGGCCAATTGGTAGAAGGTCAGACAGTGGACGTTGAGCAGCGGGAGACCGGATTCGACCACCAACAGGCGGCGCAGATGTGTGACAAGAGAGGAGGAGGGAACGATCAGCGCGAGAGGAGCCAGGGGATCGTCGGCCTTGAGCCGCCGCACCTCCTCGACCAGCGCCAGCTCAAGGTCTGGCGCGAAGGGGCCGGTGACAATCCTGAGCATGGGGGATCAACGATGAAGATTGGACGATGCACGATGCACGTCGGAATCCCCACCCGCCAGCATTCCGCGCTCATCACTCATCAGTTATCCGGTTTCGGGACCCATCAATTCGCCGTTACAGTCCTGACACGCCCAGTCTCCGTCCACAAAGGACATGGGATCGCCGCAGAGGGGACAATCGGGAGGAGGCCCCTTGTCGAGGATGGGCAAGGGAGGCAGCTCGATGTCCAATTCGTCTTGATCGCTCTCCATCGTTCCTCCCGCCAACGCCGCCAGTCGGATTGACTAGGTCGGCTTCGGCGCGAGCGCTTTCTCGACGCTCTGCCGGCTGGGCACACCGATAAAGGTCAGACGGCCGTTGATAATCGTGGCCGGCACGGCCCGGATCGAATGGCGCTCGGCCAGCTCCTGCCCATCCGGCGAATTGATGTCCACTTCGCGGTAGTTGAAGCTGTGCTTCACCCGCATCTCCTTGAAGAGCCTTTTGGCCGACGGACAGGCCCCGCAAGTGGGCGACACCAGCAATACGACGCTCGCCATAGATACGTCCCTCACAACAACGCTGGCGCATCTTACCCCGGACGGTTCGGCAATATCTACTGGGCGGGCGGACTCGGCAATGCGTATCTCGGCTCCGCGTTGACAGCGGGGAACGTCTCCGGCTGCCACACGAATTCCGGCCGCAGGAGCGGCTGGTAATG
>JBJTAZ010000307.1:0-3508 GCA_046091085.1 Nitrospiraceae bacterium | reverse complement strand
TGTCGCCCCAAGGTCTGGCCAACATGAGCGGGATGTTGCTGGGCGGCCAGGGCGGGGAATGGGTGCGGAAGGGGCTGACTTGGTATGGGAAGCTCCAGCCGATGCTGGCGCAGGCCCAAGCCCAGCCGAAGGGTCCGGAGGTCGTGAAGCCGTTGCGCGGCAAGGGCGTGGACGTCCGGTTCAAGGAGCACGAGCCCTTGCCCGACTTCCTGATCCGCCGGGCCACGGTTTCCACGCAGGTGGAGGTCGGGCCTCTGAACGGCACGATCGAGAACATCACGCCGGATCAGCAGATCCTCGGCAAGCCGCTCACGTTCGCGTTTGCCGGAGAGAAGCTCACGGGCGTGCACGCCATCCGAGTCGAGGGGGCGATGAACCGCGTGGCGCCGGCCGCGCCGAAGGATACGCTGTCTGCGCGCGCCAACGGCTATCAGGTGCCGCCGATGACCCTCTCGGACAGCGCCGACTGGCCTGTGGCGCTGGGCAAGGCGGTCGCCGATCTGGATCTCCACGCGACGATCAGCGGCCAGGCGCTGGCCGGCGATGCAACAGTCGGCTTGCAGGCGGTGAAGTTGAGCGCCGGCAAGCCCGATGCCGCGAACCCCCTCACGAAGGCGATCGGGGGCGCTCTGTCGAATGTCACCGGGTTCAGCGTGAAAGTCGAGGTGGCCGGCACGCTGGAGCAGTACGACCTGCATCTCACGTCCGATCTGGATCGCATCCTCAAGGACGCGGTCGGGAAGCAGGTGCAGGCGCTGGCGGACCAGTTCAAAAAAGACCTGGAAACGGCGGTCATGGCCAAAGTCGGCGGGCCGCTGAACGAGCTCAAGAACAGCGTCGGCGGACTGGGCGGGATCGGGAACGAACTGACATCCCGTCTGACGCAGGGGTCTATCGGCTCGGTGCTGCCGTCGAATCCGGCGGAGAAGCTGTTGCCGGGAGGCGATCATGGATGTGGCCGATCTGCCCGCGGAGCTCGTCCAGTCTGTCGGCTCCCCGTCCGTCTCGGGCGCCCATCCCGGCAACGAGCGGGAGCGAATCGCGGCCGCGCTGGCTGAGGCCAATGGCAACCGGACGATCGCCGCCCGCCTACTCGGGATCAGCCGCGCCACGTTCTACCGGCGCCTGACGGATTTGGGCATCACGCCGGACGAATGAGCGATGCCGATCGACTTGCGGACGGGATGGATTGGGCCGCATTTTCCCTGGCGGTGGTGACGCAAAGGAGGACACGATGCTCAAGGAGTTCAAGGAGTTTGCCATGCGGGGCAATGTGCTCGATATGGCCATCGGGGTGATCATCGGCGGGGCCTTCGGCAAGATCGTCTCGTCCATGGTGAGCGACATTCTGATGCCGCCCATCGGGTTGCTGATGGGCAAGGTGGACTTCTCCAGCCTCTTCATCAACCTGTCGGGACAGCCGCAGCCTTCCCTGGCCGCCGCCAAGGCGGCCGGCACGCCCACGATCAACTACGGAGTGTTTCTGCAGACGGTGTTCGACTTCGTGATCGTGGCCTTCGTGATTTTTCTGTTGGTCCGCCAAGTGAACCGGTTGAAGGTGCAACCGGCCGCGGTTCCCGCCGCGCCGACGACGAAGGACTGCCTCTATTGCCTTTCGGCCATTCCTCTGAAGGCGACGCGCTGCGCCCACTGTACGGCCGATCTCAAATAAACGATGGACAGTCGCGGGTCATCACTTCACATAATGAGGAGGACATATGCGGATCACGAAGATGGGTCTCATCGGCATGGCAATCGGTGCAGGGCTGTTGGTGTGGGGAGGCGCCTCCAATCCGTCGTCGGCCGAGACCGGCGTGCAGAGCGGCATGGACAAGGTGCAGAAGGGGATGGATGCGGCCCAGCAGAAGACGCAAGCTGCGGCGGAAGCGCCGGGCAAGGCTGCGGCGAAGGTCCAGGAGAAGAAAGCCAAGGTCCAGGCCAAGGTTGAAGAGAAAGTGCAAGCAGGCAAAGATGCGGTCAAAGCCAAAACCGACGCAGCCCAGGCGACCAAGGACAAGGCAGCGGCTGCCGTGAAAGAAAAGGCCGATGCGGCGCAGGCGGCGAAGGACAAGGCTGCGGCCACGGCCGATGCGGTGAAGAAGGAAGGGGAGGCCATGAAAGAGGGGGCCGATGCCCTGAAGAAGGGTCTATCCGGGTTCTAAGCGGGGCCTATGCTGCGTCGGCGGCCGGGGGCCAGTCCCCCGGCCGCCGGTTTTTTACTCCGCCGTCGGTTTCGGGTAAGATGCGCCCTCATGAGCGATGCCGAACATCTGGTACAAGTGAAGATCGAGGAAGTCACCCGAGCGAACCAGGAATTTTACGAGGCGTTCGAAAGCCTGGACGTGTCGAAGATGGACCGGATTTGGGCGCAGCAGGACTATGTGACCTGCGTCCATCCCGGCTGGACTTTGCGGAGCGGCTGGCCGGCGGTGCGGGATTCCTGGGTGCTGATTTTCAACAACACCTTTTCGATGACGTTCGAGCTGACCGACATGCAGATTCAAGTGGCCGAAGACGTGGCCTGGGTGATCTGTACCGAACAGATCACGAGCCGGCAGGGAGAACAGGTGCAGGGGAGCAAGGTGCTCGCGACCAACCTCTTCGAGAAGACGGGCGGCCGGTGGCAACTCATCCACCACCATGGGTCTCCCGTGATGGAGTGAGGCTACTCGGCGGCGAGGGTGGTGCTCCACTCGGCCAGGACGGTGTTGCGCTCACCCATGGTCATGGCCGCGTACTTGTGAAACATCGTCGGGCCTTTTCTGCGCCGCCAGACCACGAAGCTGAGGAAGTGTTCCTTGCAGAGGCCGCCGGTCCCAGCCGGCGCATAGACCCGGAACGCGCAATTGCCGATGGAACAGGTGTCATGATTCATGGCAGGGTTCCCAACGGATAAGATCAATCGATGCCCTCAGTATGCCGAACCCGGTATGGAGAATGCAACCGCTCGGCCGGGCCGTCCTTGACGGCGCGCTGCGTTTCCGGTAAGGGAACTCTATGCTGATGTCAGCCGCCCGTACATGTCGGATGGTGATCGGGCTAGTTCTGCTGTCGCTCTGTCAGGGCTGCGTATCGGACTCCCGCCAGGGGCTGCCTCCTTCCAGCCCCTTTGTCGAACCGGCGTCCGCCAACGCCTTGCTACCGCAAGGCGTTGCGGCAGGCGACGTCACCGATCGCTCCGCGCTGGTTTGGCTCAGGACCGACGGTCCTGCCAGGGTCCAGGTGGTCTGGGCGCCGGACAGACAGCCGGAGGCCCTGGTCAAGTCAGCCGTCTTCACGACAAGCGATGAACGAGACTTCACACTGATGGTACCGTTGGAAGGACTGGCGCCGGCTGCCGCGTATCGGTATCGTGTGCTGGTTGCGGGAATCGAGGACCGGCCATTCCAGGAGGCGGCCCGCGAGGCCGGGCAAGGTCGCTTCAGCACGGCCGCGGCCCAGGATGTTGCGGCGCCTGTGACCTTTGCATGGAGCGGAGACCTCGGGGGGCAGCAGCGCTGTCGAGGAG
>JBJTAZ010000306.1:0-3700 GCA_046091085.1 Nitrospiraceae bacterium | reverse complement strand
GTTCCGGCCGGTAGGACCGTCACGCCGGTCTGGTTCGTCACGGGTTTCGCCAGGACCATGCCTGGTTCGGCTGCATCTAATGGCACGCGCTTCATGATCGTTCCTCAGGTGGTAATGTTCAGCCACGATCCCTTGGTGGCCACGGCCAAACTGTGCTGGCCCGGCTGCTTGGCTTTATACAGCGCCGCTTCGGCTGCGCGGGCGAGCGCGTCGGCCGACTCGTGCCCGTGCATGCCGCCCGAGGCGGCGATGCCGGCGCTGAGCGTGATGCGGACCGCGCCTTCGTCCAACGCGATCGGCTGCGCGGACACCGCCGTCCGCAGCCGCTCCGCCAGCGCGCCGGCAAGTGCTTCGTCGCAGCCCGGCAAGATGGCCAGGAACTGGTCGCCGCCGAAGCGGCCCAGCATGTCGTAGGAGCGCAGCGATCGGCGCAGGCGTTGGGCTGCTTGCCGCAGGACTCCGTCCCCGGCTCGCCGGCCGAGGGTGTCGTTCACGAGCCGGAAATCGTCCACGTCGAACAGGGCGAACCCTAACGGCGACCCCTCGCGTCTGGCCCGTTCCAACTCGCGGTCCATGCTGTCGAGCAGGGCCTCGCGGTTCCACAGTCCGGTGACGGGATCCTGCAGGGTCTTGACGCGGACCGTCTCCAGCGCCGCGGCCAATTCCTTGCGTAGGGCCAGGACCCGTTCGCCGACCCGGAGGCGAAGTTGCAACGCATCGGCTTCCACGGGTTTGGCCAGTACATCGTCGGCATCCGCGTCCAGTGCATTCAGAAGGGATCGCTCCGCCTCCGGCTTGCACAGCGCCAGCAAATAGGTCTGTGCCTGCTGCTTTCTGACCGCCCGGCAAATCTTCGGACTCTCGATATCGGCCAAGCTCCAATCGAGCACTGCATAGTCGAAGGGGATGGCCCCGAGAAGCGCCTGGAGGGCGGTTGTCCCGTCGGGGCAACAGACGACCTCGTGCCCCCATTGCGCCAACGCGGTTTCCAGGACGCGGCGCACGAGCGTGTCGGCTTCGGCAATCAGGACCCGCATGTGCCCCCTTCAAATGCGAGGCGAACTGGAGGAGGGAAGCCTGCTCCAGTCGTCCATCATCATCGTGCAGCGCGCCCGTACAGTCGGAGTTTTCCGGCCTCCTGCCCAACAGGTTTCGGGCGCACTCTGCCTCGTCTCCTCATCGGCTTGGTCGGGTGCGAACTTAAGGCAGGCCCGGTTGATTTTCCCGCGGTCTTGGCGTACTGCTACGAACCCTGGCGTGGTGGCGGTGGGCCGCGCATGACATGACCGGATCTTCAGGGGATGAGGAGGGCACGTGAGCATCGGTATGGGGTTGATCGGTTTGGGGCGGCATGGGGCTCGTTACGCCAAGCATCTTCTGGACGGGGTGCCGGGCTGCCGGCTGGCCGCCGTGTCCCGCCAGGATGTCCGGGCCGGCGAACAGTTTGCCAAGGAACACGGGGTGCCGTTCCATGCCGACTGGCGGGACCTGTTGCGCCGGCCGGACGTGCAGGCCGTGGTGGTGGTGACGCCGCCCTCGCTCAATCGGGAGATCTGTGTGGAAGCGGCCAAGGCCGGCAAGGCCCTGTTGATCGAAAAGCCCCTGGCTTGCTCGAGCGCCGATGCGACGGAGATGGTCGAGGCGGCGCGGGTCGCGGGCGTGCCGCTCATGACGGCGCAGACGCTTCGCTTCACGCCGGTTCTGCGCCGGCTGCGGGAGCAGCTGGCGACAGTCGGCCCGGTGGAATATTTCTCGCTGTTCATGCGGGCGGAGCGGCCACCTCATGCCTGGCTGGACCAGAAGGACAAGGCCGGCGGCGGGGTGGTGTTGGAGATCGGCATCCACCTCTTCGACCTGCTCCGGTACCTGACCGGCCAAGAAGCCGTCGAGGTCCGGGCCGAGATGGCCAGGCGGCACACCAAGCACGTCGAAGATCTGGCGCAGCTCCGGTTCACGTTAACGTCCGGGGTCGCCTGCTTCATGGAGCTCTCCCGCGTCTCCGGCGGTCGCCTCTGCCGCGCCGAGGCCGTGGGGCAGAAGGGCCAGCTGATCGCAGACGTGGGGCCCAGCACCTTGACCAGAATCGAGGGGTGGAAGGTGGGGGAAGTGGAACCCGTGCCGGATCGCCCGACGATCGAGATCGTGCTGGAGGCGTTTGCGCGCAGCCTGCTGGACAAGACCCCGATGCCGGTGTCCGGCGAGGACGGCCAACGGGCCGTGGCCATGGCGGACGCGGCGTACCATTCAGCCGACCAAGGCAAGCCGGTGGCTATCGGATAAGAGCCGATAGCTGATGGCACATAGCCGATGGCCGGAAACCAACACCGTCTCTTGCCATCGCCATACGCTGCCAGCTCTTCTCTGCCCATGGGTGCCAAGGTCCTCTTCATCGATCGGATCCCCCGGGACGAGTACCCGGCCCTGTTCCTATTGCACATGCTCCTCTTCGCCGGCTCCCTCTCGTTCGCGCATCGGTTGGCGGCCGCTCCCACGCTGGTCGAGGCCTTTTGGGCAGCGCGTGCGGGATTGGCCTCAGTAGTTGCAAGCGAAACGGGGATTCTCCTACAATGTTGCGACGCCGAAGCCATCCCGTCCAGTCTGCGAATGTGGCGTCACTTCCAGTGAGAATCGTCATGAACGTCTTCCTGGTGGACAACGCCCCCCACATCACCCGCCAGCTCGAACAGGTGTTGCAGCAATCCGGTCACGAGGTGACCGTGTTTCAGGATGCCGAGTCGGCCTGGGGTGTCTGCCAGAACCGGCTGGCCCCCTTGATCGTCCTGGACCAGGATCTGCCGGGCATGGGCGAGGACGGCCTCGATCTCTGCCGCCGGATCAGGCAATTGCCTCGGGGCGATCAGCCGGTGCTCCTGGTGGTCACGGCGCGGAGTCAGCCTCAGGAACTGGCGGCGATTCTGGACGCCGGAGCCAACGATTACCTGGCCAAGCCGATCGATCAGGCGGTCCTCGCGATTCGCCTGGCCGTGATCGTGCGCATGGCGGTCGACCATCAGGCGCGGAAGCAGGCCGAGGCGCAACTCGTGGAACGTCGGGAAGCCTTCGAACTGGCGGTCCAGGGTTCGCGGGACGGACTCTGGGACGCCAAAATGATCCCGGGGGAGCGCTGGTACGACCCCCGTACCCCGGTGAGGTATTCGCTCCGATACACAGAGCTGCTGGGGTTCGAAGAGCACGAGTTCGAGAACGTCTTCCGGAGCGTGACCTTCTGCCTGGTGCCCGAGGACCGGGATCAGGTGATGGACGTGCTGCGGCGCCACGTCGAGCGGGGCGTGCCTTTCGATGTGGAATGCCGGATGCGCACGAAGCTCGGGCCGGTGCGGTGGTTCAATCTGCGCGGGCAGGCGATCTGGAATACGAAGGGCGAGGTGGTGCGCATCGCCGGGTCGTTGCGCGACATCACGGAGCGCAAAGCGCTGGAGGCGCAAACGCGCCAAGCACAGAAAATGGAAGCCGTCGGCCGGTTGGCCGGGAGCATGGCCGCCGACTTCAACAACCTCTTGACCGTCATCGCCGGCCACTGTGCCATGCTCTTGGAGGATCTGGACCGGGCGGATCCGCGCTGGGCCGGCGTCAACGACATCAAAGAGGCCGGGGAGCGGGCGGTCGCCCTCACCAAGCGCCTGCTGGCGTTCGGCCACCATCAGGCGATCCAGCCCCGCGAGCTGGATCTCAACAAGCT
>JBJTAZ010000305.1:0-3722 GCA_046091085.1 Nitrospiraceae bacterium | reverse complement strand
GGGTCAATGTATTACAAGGATGGCCACGTCGCCGGCTGCAATGCAACGGAACAGAGCAGGGGAGAACTTGTCGAGGCACGTGTTGGGCAGGGCGGGTCCATTTATTCCAGGGATGGCCAGGCCAGTGGCTGTAATATCGCGACAGCGGAACAAAACAAGGGAAAACTTGTCGAGGAACGCGTCGGGCATGGTGGGTCGGTCTATTACAGATAGTCCCCCACCACCAGGACCAGTGATTGTCATGTGAATTGTGGAGAGATAATTTCTTCCTGCAGGGCACGCGCTGATCATTGAGATTGGGTAGGAGAGACCGCCTGGGGAAATTCGTTGACGGATTTCCTCGGGCTTCTCTCTTGCGCAGGACTTGCGATATCGCCGAGGTTGTTGAGCCAATCGGAGTCGTGCCAGGTGTGACGGCTCTGTAATGATATGACCTTCCGCTTTTTCTTCCCTTTCGCTCCATTGGGCCACCGCCTGTGCTATCTCTTCCAGCCGCTGAGCCGCTCGGCAAGGGCCTGGTGCCTCTGGCCAGACTGGTCATGAAATGACGTGACACCAGGCCTTTGCCTTTTGGCCCACTAGACTGTCGGTGTCGGGCAAGGGTACCATCGTCGCCGCCGAAACGTCTGTGCTGTTTCTCGAAAAGGTGCGTAAACTGTTGCAGTAGATTCTTCCCAGCAAAGGAGAACGCCATGCGTAAAGTGCTCTTGCCCGTCGATGGTTCCGATTCCGCCCTCCAGGCGGCATTGTATCTGGTCGAGTTCGTGCGGCAACATGGCCCCGTCGAGGTGCATGTCGTGAATGTCCAGCCTCAACCTATCGAGTGGCAGACCCGCGGGCTGGAGAAGGACGTGATCAACGACCATCTGGCGGCCGACGCCCGCCTTGCGATGAAACCCATCCTGCATGTCCTGAATGAGAAAGGGATTTCCTGCCAAACCCACGTCAAGCTCGGCGACCCGGCCGAAACCGTGGCGGCGCTAGCCGAGGAACTGGGTTGTGACCATATCGTCATGGGCACGCGCGGGCTGGGGGCGATTTCGGGCATCATGCTTGGCTCGGTCACGCGCAAGGTGCTGCACTTGGCGAAAGTGCCGGTGCTTTGCATTAAAGAGCCATCCTCTCACTCAATTCGGTGACCGATGGCGAATGATGCCACATCAACGGCATGGGCCATCTGTCCAAACCGATAGCAATCTGCAGTAACCAGTTAGACGCTCCCGAAAGGCGTAAGGCTACAGGCAATTCTTTCTCTCCACCGTGCATGAAAGATGGAGGGGAGGCCCTATCAAGCCATTTATAAATCTTACCCACGGGTGATTCGTTGGGTCATTTGTGAATCTTACCGGGCCACGTGGTCGCCTCGTCTGTTTGGGGGACTCTTCCGGCTCTTTGTCGGACAATCGGCTTCTGCATTTGGCGTATACGAGGCGATCGCCGAGTGATCCGTCCTGGAGTATCCCCCGTTGAAGCGTTGCACACGGCCTCTGCCTTACGTCTGCTGCTGGACACGTGGACTGAACGTCCACCCTCGCCAAGGCGTGCTCGCCCGCGGCTGGGGCGGCCGAGGCGCCACCTCGCGCGGCGTGCGCGTGGCCCGGCTGGCCAGCGCCCCGAGCTGCTCCAGGTGGCGGTCGATCCGCTGCGAGAGCGCAAACGGATCCGTGGTCTCCAGGATGCGGCTCAGGGCGGCGACCTTCTTGCGATCCGCTTCCGGACAGGCCCGCACCCGCTCCAGTGGCGTCTGCGGGGTGTCATAGCGGCGAATCTGCCGCGAGCCCACCCGCTCCTTGCGCACCAACTTCATAGAGGGCTGATACAGATTCTGGAAGAGCCGCAGGTCCGCATAGAGTGCATTGAGTGCGGCGAGTGCCTCCCGGCTGTCATAGCGCTCCCAGCCGACTAACTTGCGCACATGCGTCCAGTTCTTCTGTTCCACATGCGCGTTGTCATCCTTCTTATATGGGCGCGAGCGCGTGAACTGCACCACCCGGCCCGCCGGACGCTGGTGACAGAACGCGAGCAGGTGTGCATTGATGAATTCGCTGCCATTGTCCGAATCCAACCCCCGTAGAGTGAAGGGGAGCTGCTCCTCGATCGTCGTCATGGCCTGCACGACCGTGTGCTGGCCGTTGCCCCTCACGGCCTGCCGTTCCACCCACGTCGTATGGATGTCCACGCCGTCCAACGTGTACAGGAACTCTCCGGCCGCCGAGGCGCCGGAGTGGGATACCAGATCGATCTCCAGATAGCCCGGCTTCGTCACATCCCACTGGTCCGTCTTGATGGGAATCAGATGCTTCAACAGCGAGCCCGGGCGGGTGGTGCCATACAGCCGCCGCTTGATCCGGCGCTTGTGCGCCGCCAGCCGCCGATCCATCTGGCGCGCACTGATACGCAAGAGCTGCTGCTCCACCGTCGGCAGGACCGTGGCACGCTGCTTCAGCCACGGCAGCCAGTGGGGAAGGGCCGCCTTCAGCCGCTGGCCGCACAGATACCCGGAGGCATTCCAGATCTCCGCGAGGAGACGAATCGCCGGCTCCCCATACGTCGGCCGCCGCCGGGTGACCTGGCGCACCGACGGCCGGGGCGGCGCGGCCCGGCTCAACACCTCGATCGTATACTTGCGATGATAGCCACACATCCGTGTCACTTCATCCAAGAGCGCCGACCGCGTCACTCGGTTGGCCCGCTGATACCGCTGCCACATCACCTGCACATACTCCTGTTTGGATCGTTGCGCCATACCACCTGCCTCCATCCGTGCCCTCCTTCCGACTCGCCCCATGCGAATCTGGAGGGTAAGATTGACAAATGACGCAACGATGGGTCGCTCGGTAAGATTTTAGATGACTCAATACGGGCGCTTGCAATTATGACAGCCCCCTCGTTATTCTTCAGCCAACCTGTGAGGAGAAAGAACCGGTGAGTGAATATCAGATCGGCGGTGGGTTGCAACTCTTAACGGCCGTGCAAAAGGCCGAAGCCTTCGCTGAGTTCCTCAAATCACGGATGGTCCACGCGCTGGAAACTCAGGACCCGACGGAACTGCACTACCTCCTCGCACAAGTCGACGACTTCCATTCGTACCTGTGGCGCTATTACAAGAAATTGTCACAGGATCGGCCTCAGCGCATGGATCCGGGTGTCTGACCGCACGAATTATTCTTCGCGCCTCTATGCCGAGATTGTCCCCTTCATCGTCGCCTCAGACCGGTGCGCTGCGCTTTGCGACGGCCCTGTCCACCCAATCCGATACGAAGCACGCGGCCGGCGAACTGGTCGATGACATCCAGGCCACGTTTGGTACGGCACCGATCGATCTGGCCTGTCTATTTTTCTCGGCGCACCATGCCGTGAGAGCCGACGTGCTTGTGGGAACGATCAGCCGCGCACTCCGTCCCCGTTTCCTCATCGGATGCAGCGGGGAAGGTATCATGGCGGATGCCGAGGAGCTGGACACGGCCCCAGCCGTGACCCTCTGGGCCGCTTCGTTGCCGGATGTGACGCTGGACCCGATTCGCGCGTCGTTTTCGCCGACCCAGGACCAGTTCCGGTTGTCCGATTGGCCGGATTTCAACGGGGAAGACGCCTCATTACTCGTGGTGGCCGATCCCTTTACCACGCCGGTCCAAGAAGTGCTGAGCCTGCTCGATGACCGCTATCCGGGCGTCAAAGCAATCGGGGGACTCGCCGGCGGGGGACATGGAGTGGGTGAGAAT
>JBJTAZ010000304.1:0-3771 GCA_046091085.1 Nitrospiraceae bacterium | reverse complement strand
TGCGTGTTCCGGTTTGCGTAATAGCGAGCCAATCGCAGCCGTTCCCTGCTTCCCGAGTGCGATCTGCACGACCGGCCGATGATGCGCCTGGAGAGACTGAAAGTCTCCGATGGCCTGCGCCTGGGCCAGGGTGCCGAAAGTGTAAGGCTTCTCCGGTACCAGAACGTCCGGGGTCATCGTTTCTACCAATTGCAGGAACAGGCCGCTGTTCGGCCCGCCTTTGTGCAGTTGGCCGGTGGAATGAAGATAGCGGGGTCCATAGCCGGCTGTGGTGGCCAGATGATGGCGGACCAACAGGGTCTTGCGAAGCGACTTGATCGCCTGGTCGGCTTTGGACGAATACCGAAGGTACGCGAGAATCGCCAGAGATTTGCCCGGCGCAGCTTTGGCCAGTAAATCCGCCAGGGTACCGCCGGTAGGAACCGTCGGCAGAGAACCCCGAGCCTTCACTTCGTCCAAAATCAGGCTTGTGTTTTCCGTGCTCTCCTGCACGTTGGGTTGGTCGAAGGGATGAATGCCCAGGATGCGGCCTGCGACGGCGGTGGCGAACTCCCAGCGGAAAAACTCGGCGGCCAGATCGTAGCGGTCGCGCAGCGTGAGCCGCACCACCGGCTGGCCGGCCCGCTCCAAGGCTTTCACGTGGCGATCCGTCACGGTGTTGGCGTCGCCGTTCAGCCGGAGGTAGACGAAGAGGCGGTCCCGGCCATAAGCGGCCGGCGAGGCAAGCGGCTCTTCGGCGATCGGGACTAGGCCCTTGCCCTCTTTCCCCGTGCTTTCGGCCAGCAATTGTTCCGCCCAGAGGCCGAAGGATTTGATCTTTGGCGAGGTGACCAGGGTGACTTTATCTCGCCCCGACAGCGCGAGCGTTCCCATGACCGCGCCAAGCACCGAGCCGGGATTGAGCGTCGGGGCGACGGCCGTTCCGCAGGCGGCGGCCATGTCCTCGCCGCGGCCGAGCAACGTGGCGAGGTCGATGCCGATCAGCGAAGCCGGCACCAGGCCAAAGAGCGAGAGCACGGAATATCGGCCACCGATGTCCGGGGATTCACGAACGTCGCCCGGAACTGCTGCGTCTGGGCCAGGGCGGCCAGTCCGGTGCCGGGATCCGTCACGGCGATGAACTGTGCGCCGCCCCGATTGCCTTTCGTCTTGGCGACCAGGGCTCGGAAATGGGCATAGAGGGACATGACTTCGATCGTTCCGCCGGACTTGCTGGCCAAAATAAAGAGGGTCTTCGCCGGTCGGATGGTCTTGGTGATCTCGCGGACGAGACTCGGTACCGTCGAGTCCAGCACGTGGAGGCGGGGGAAGCCGCGCGCCGAGCCGAAGGTGCAGCGGAGCACTTCCGGGCCCAGGCTGCTGCCGCCCATGCCGAGCAGGACGACGTCGGTGACGCCTTCCGCGCGGATCTCGCGGGCTAAGTCGGTCACGCAGGGCAATTGGGACTTCATCTCTTCGATCACGGTGAGCCAGCCGAGGCGGTTGGAAATTTCCCGCGGGTCCTCCTTCCAGAGCCGATGGTCCTTGGCCCAGAGCCGTGGGACGACCTGGGCCGCGGCCAAGGCCTCCAAGGCCTCATCCACCGCTGCCTGCGATGGTCCGAGTTTCACGCTGATTCTGCCGTTGTCCATGGTGTCCTCATCTTGGTTCATGGCGTCACGATCTAGGCATGGTGCGACGAGCTCTCCTAGCGAGAGGGCATCTTAGGACGGTGAGGCTGAAAAGGCAACGACCGGAAGAAGGCGTGAGACTGGTTACTGAGGCGCGGCGGTACCGATCAGCAGTGGCATACCGTCGGTGACGGACCAAGCCAGCGAGCGGGCCTGGTCCGGCGTCAGGGTCAGGCGGAGCACTCGGCTGGGAGCCGGGGGCTCGCCGTTGCGACCGGCCCAGGCCGAGAGCCGCCGCCATCCTTCGCGCAGCCGGTTTTTGACCCAAAGCCAGGGGTGGTCGGCGACAGGCGGTCCGACGTTTACAAGCAGGCCGGGATCGAACTGCAGAAGATATTCGGCCGGCATGTCGCCCAACGCGATCGGCTCCGTATCCTGGTCCTTGCCGGGGACCGGCTGGACCTTCGGCCGCTCAACGAGGGGTCTGGCCTTGAGCCTGTAGGCGCCGCCCCAACCGGCGTTGCCGTCGGTTGCCTCCCAGGCCGCCACCTCGAGGCGGTGAAGCTCGATGCCCCGGCCCTTGATCTGGAGGGATTTGGCGGAGAGGTCCAGGAGCAAATAAATCTGGGGCGCAGCGGCCAGCTTGATCTCTTCTTCCAGCACGCGATTGGCTTCTCGGACAAGTGTGAGATCGTCGGTCCCGTTCGGTGCAGGGGCCGCAGCCTGGAGGGACGCGGCAAGCAGGAGGCTGATGGTGAGGAGGACCGGAACGATCCGGCCGGAGCACGACGCGCGGCGAGCCATTTCAGAAGATCATCACGGCCGTGCCGATTTTGGAGAGCCGATAGACGGTGCGCAGGTCCTCGTCGCTGAGACGGATGCAGCCGTGGGTCACGTTTTTGCCGAGCAAGCGGCGGTAGAGCGTGCCGTGAATGAAATAGCCCTTGCCGAACCCCAAGGCATAGTCGCCCAACGTGCCCGGCTCGAGCCGCTGCGCCGGCTCGGTCGGGACGCCCAAGCCCTCTTCCAGCAAGGCCCAGTCCGGCTTGACCCAGACCGGATTGGTGAGCCGTGACTGCACCTTGAATTCGCCCCTCGGGGTATCGAAGACCCATCGGGTGCCAGGTTTCCCCGGAGCGTCCAGGATGGTGCCGCTGCCGGTCGAGGCTACGGCATCCAGCACGACGTCGTCGCGGCGCTTCACCAGCAGTTTGTTGCGCGCCGTGTCCACGACGATATAGTGGCCATCCGGTGCCAATTGAGCCAGTTGCCGTTTGAGTGCGGCCTGCTTGGCCCGCAGGACATCGAGACTGTCGCCGGTCCGGCGGGACGAAAGGTCCCGGCCCACCGGGCCGGTTCCCGCATTCGGCAACTCCCCGCCCTGGGCCGTCGCCAACGTCAACCCGCATGCGCAGGCGATGACCCTGGCTATGGTTCGTGCGAGGTGCGCCATGCTCCGCCTCGTGGTTACCCCTCTTCGGTCTGTTCCAACTCGGCCAGGGCGAGCGACACCGCGTTGCTCAAGCCCAAGGCGCCGACGATCGTCACCGGAGTGCCTTCCTCGACCAAATCAAACAGGGCGTCGAGCTGACGGTTCTCCAAGTGGACGCACCCGAGGGTTTCGCTCAGCGCGCGATTGTTGCCCCCATGAATCTCGATTTGACCACCGATCGTGGCCTTCGGCGGCAAGGCGCCGGCGGCGCGGGCCTGTTGGAAGCGGCGGCGGTCTTGGCTGTTTGGATAATCCAGCAGCAGGGCCCGGTAGAACTTGGTATCGCCCTTGTCCCGTTTCCTGACGACGCGGTACTGGCCCTCCGGTGTCGCCCCGTCTCCCTGGTAGCGTTTTTCCAAGATGCCATTGTACCCCAAACTGACCGGATAGGACGCAACGGCCGTGCCGTTGCGATGGACGAAGAGGCGGCGGTCGGCTTTGCTGATCACGATCGCGGTGCTGCGGTGGTGGCGGGACCAGTTGACGGCCTGTGCGACCATCGTACGCCACGTTCTGATCCGCCGTTCATCGGCATAGCGGCCCAGCTCGTCTCCCAGTCGTTCGATCTGGCGGTCTAACAGCTTGGCGGCTTGCTGAGATGTCGAATGGGACCGAGCAAATTGCCCCTGTTCGAAGAATGCCCGGGCTTGCTTGGCCAACAGTTCCGTT
>JBJTAZ010000303.1:0-3943 GCA_046091085.1 Nitrospiraceae bacterium | reverse complement strand
CCCTTTTGTCTTACTGGATGGCGACGCGTAAGCCTCCACCGGCCAGAAACTTCGCAATCCCTTCTGCCGTCTTCCACTCGCCCTGATAGACCGTGGCGCTGCCTTCGTGATCGATGCGCCAGGCCAGCTCGAACGCTTTGGCGGGCGTCATGCCGGGAATGGCTTCGCAAAAGAGAGCGATGACCTGCTGGTAGGTGTGGCAGTTGCAGTTGTAGACGACCACACGGGCTTCCAGCCCATCGCCGACGCCCGTCCGCTCTTCTTCGATGGTCTCGGGGACGGCCACTGTGCCTGGAGATTCAGCCATTGTCGGTTATTCTAACAAGCAGCCTGCCGCCTGCCAAGCCCGGCCCCTGAGAAGAACCCCTCAGTAGCCTTCGCGCGGGAGCCACCGGTTCGGCAGCGTCATCCCGTCTCGCTCGCACGTTCTGGCCAATAAATGAAAATGCGGCTCCGAGTCGGTGGCGGCTTCCAGGCTGTGTTGGAGACTCAGCCTGATCGTATAGACGAGCGAGGCCGAAGTCTTGAGCAGGGCCAGCCCATATTCGTAGTCGTAGCCTTCCTCCAGCGACGCAGGCGAACTGCTGAGCCGTTGGATTGCGCTGAACGTCCACGGGCGCTTGGCCCGTTCTTCTTCGATGAGCTGTAAGAGGGCGGCCGGTCCAGGCACGAGCTTGCTGCCGATCCGCATCCCGTGGGTCAGTTCGAATAGGCCCCGCTGAAAGCGTCGGTCTTCTCGCAAGGCTCGGTGGAACAATGTGCGCCAGGTGTGGTCGGCTAGGTCCCGATCCACGGCGGCAATGGCGTCCGCGTCGAGTGGGCCGCTGACTGGGTAGCCCTGGACGATGCGGCCCTCCCGGAGCAACGCTTCGTGATAGCCGCCCATGCGGTCTGCGTAGGCTGTGGTGCCGCTGAACCGAGTCAGTTGCAACGCCATGTAGTCTCTGAAATGGACGGAGGCGTATGAGTCGAGGAGTCGCATGAGCGTCCGCTCATGGCAGAGGTGAAAGGGATAGTAGAGGGCCTGGAGAGGCAGGGAAGGGGAGGTTGGGTCCATCACGATGGTCTGCTCCGGGGCTATGCCCTCTTGAACCGATTATGCTACCCTGCCGCGATGTTCAAACGATTCACGTTCGGACTCAACGTCCTGCTGATCTTCGTGCCGCTGACCCTGGCGCTGGAATTCTTACACGCCAACCCGATGCTGGTCTTTTTTGCCTCCGCCTTGGCGATTGTCCCACTGGCCGGTCTGCTGGGCAAGGCGACGGAACATTTGACCAGCCACGTGGGGGCCGGGCTGGGCGGATTGCTAAATGCCTCGCTGGGCAATGCGGCGGAGCTGATCATCGCCTTCGTAGCGCTCAAAGAAGGCCTGCACGACGTCGTCAAGGCTTCGATCACCGGTTCGATCATCGGCAACATTCACCTGGTGCTGGGCTTTTCCATGGTGGCTGGCGGACTCCGTCACGAGCAGCAACGGTTCAACCGGACCGCGGCCGGAGTGGGGGCCAGCCTCCTGTTGATCGCCGCGGTCGGCTTGGTCGTGCCGGCCATTTCGGACGTCACGGCCAAGGAGCAGGGCGTGGCAGTGGATCGGGCTTTGAGCCTCGGCATTGCAGTGATTCTCTTCGCCATCTATCTGTTGAGCTTGCTGTTTTCGCTCAAGACCCACAAGCATCTCTATGTGGGGGAGGCGGTGGATGCGGCTCACACCGGCGAGGATGCGTGGCCGCTCAGGAAATCGCTCTGGGTCCTGGCTCTCGTGACGGCTGCCGTGGCGGTGATGAGTGAAATTCTGGTCGGCGCGATCGAGCCGGCCGCTAAAGGTCTGGGGCTCACGCAAGTGTTCGTCGGGGTGATTCTCGTGGCGCTGGTTGGCAACGCCGCGGAACATTCGACCGCCGTCATGGTGGCGATGAAGAACAAGATGGACCTGGCCTTGGGCATTGCGATCGGGTCCAGCCTGCAGATCGCCTTGTTCGTCGCGCCGGTACTCGTGTTCGCCAGCTATCTCGTGGGCATGCCGCTGGATCTGATCTTTACGCCCTTCGAAGTGGCGGCGGTCACGATCTCGGTGCTGGTGGTCGGCTTCGTCTCGATGGACGGGGAGTCGAACTGGATGGAAGGGGCGATGCTGATCGGGGTGTACTTGATCCTCGCGCTGGCTTTTTACTTCTTGCCGGCCTGACAGGATGTTGAAAAAAGCCTCCAGCGTTGTTCTCGGTCGCTCACTCCCCTCAACGTACTTCTTCCGTACGCCTCGGGGCTCTCGCTCCCTGCGGCCGCGCCGGACGGCCTTTTTGAACATCCTGGAATGAGCGCTACCACCGGTCCATGTCGATGACCTCGGTGGCATCCCAGAGGTTCTTCCATTCTGCTTCCGCTGCGGCCAGCTCTTTATCCCGCTCGGTGATTTCTCCGAAATTCTCTTTTTTGGTCCCGGCGCCGGCCGTGCCGCTGGTCTGTGCGTCTTGCGCCGCTGCTTTCTTCCGCTTCTTGGGGTCCATGTTGACCGGCATCGAAGTCCTCACTTCCTACGTGTGGTAGCCTTCTTCCTAACGCCACACCGGGGTTTTGTCAAGGTCCATGCGGAGGTTCGCGCGTAGGCCCATGCGCATGGCCCCGTGATTGACTCGCTCCGACCCTGCTGCTAGAGTTGGCGCCGGTTGTCTCTGTGTGACTCGATCTGTCTGAACCGGGGATGCCCGATGGTCTTGAGCGCCAAAGTCCTGTGGCCGCTGTTCCCTCTGTTACTCTTGATCGTGGTCGTCTGCCTGACCTGGGCTCTGGTTCATGTGGTGCGGCGGTCCAGCGGTTCCACGACCATCTGGCTTCAAGCCGGAGCCCTGGGCGGCTACCTATTGGCGGCGATCGCGGCTGTCGCCAGCGAACGGGGCGCCATCTCTGCCCATGTCCACCGGCCCTTCTCGCTGATCACCCAAGTGGTCCTGGCTCTGGCCTTGTTCCACATGTGGGGGAAGGACCGGACGCTTGCCGTCCTCAACATGACGGCTTGGGGGGCGATCCTGGCCGACACGGCCTTGCACTATCTACTCACTCGCTGATCGCTACAGTAGCTCCACCGCCACCTGGTCGGCAAAGCGCCGCCCCAGTTCCGTCAACCGGATACGATCCGCTTCCCG
Organism: Nitrospiraceae bacterium; assembly: GCA_046091085.1. Classification (GTDB taxonomy): domain Bacteria; phylum Nitrospirota; class Nitrospiria; order Nitrospirales; family Nitrospiraceae; genus SYGV01. Next base: position 800 of record JBJTAZ010000303.1, on the reverse strand, counting down.
TTCAAGCAAGCCTGCTTGTTCCAATTGCCGCAGCTTCCGATCCCGCTGATCCACCGACTGGTCCCATGACCCGTTGAGCGATACGCCTTCGAGGAGGCGCAATCCAAACACCAGGGCTTCCCGCTGGCGTTGTGCAGGCGTCAGGTGCTCTGCCTGTTCACTGGCCGGCTGGCCGACGGCCAGCCGCTCCTGTTAGGGGGTCCGGTCTTCCACATTCCCAAAGCGAGAGTCGGCCAGGTAGGACTGGGCGCTGGGGCCGAGGCCGAGGTACTCGCCTCCTTGCCAGTAAAGCAAGTTATGGCGGCAGGCAAAGCCGGGCCTGGAGTAGTTGGAAATTTCGTACCGGTCGAGCCCCGCTGCTGTCAGGTGGAGTGCGGCTTCGTCTTCCATGGCGTTTTGTAGGTCCTGGTCCGGCTCGGGCAAATCTCCCCGGCGTAGGGAAACTTGGAGGTGCGTCTTGTCTTCGATGGTCAGGGCGTAGCAGGACAAGTGATCGGGAGCCAAGGCCAGCGCCCGATCGAGCGTGCCGCGCCAGCTGGCGAGGGTTTGGCCGGGCAGCCCGTAGATCAGATCCAGATTGAGGTTGGTGAAGCCGGCCGCTCGGGCCTGAGCGACCGCCAAGTCAACCGCGGCGCTCGTGGTGTGGCGACCGACCTGGATCAATTTGTCTTCATCCGCCGACTGGATGCCGAAGCTGATGCGGTTGCATCCGGCTTCACGGAGGCTGTGCAGTCCCTCCTCGGTGACCGAATCCGGATGGGCTTCCACGGTGATCTCGGCATGCCGGGCCAACCCGAAAC
>JBJTAZ010000302.1:0-33100 GCA_046091085.1 Nitrospiraceae bacterium | reverse complement strand
GCGAGCGGCTATGCCGGCATCGGGTTCCAGACCTCGTACGTGCGGGCGGTGCCCCTGGCCGAGAAAGCCGGACAGCCGTTCGTCGCGCCGAGCGCGGCGGCGGCGGCGGACGAGACTTCTCCGCTGCATCGGCCCCTGTACCTCTACGTCAACATGGACCCCAAGGGCACGCTTGACCGGGAAGAGATGGAGTTTCTCAAGTTCATCAACAGCCGGGAAGGACAACAGATTGTGGTGAAAGCCGGCGTGTATCCCTTGCCGGCCGCCCATGTTGCCAAGAACCTCCAGGTCCTGACCGGATCGCCCATGGCGGCGGCCGCAACCGGGATGCCCGCGGTCAACTGTGTCTTTGTGGCGACGGTCAATCAACCAAAGCGCACAGGGAGGGGACAGGCCCACCTGGTGCGCTTTGTGTTGCCTTGGTCTTTTTTGCTAGACTGCGTCGCCCGTGAAGGGGCGTCGCAACTTTCGGAACAGGAGTCATGAACGTCAGGCTGTTCCCGCTCAATGTGTGTCTTACCCTCCTGGCGTGGCTTTTCGCCGGATGCGTGACCGAACCTCCGCCCATCGTGATTCACGAGGAACCGAACTCGTCGATCTGGCTGATGTTCGATCCGGAAGCCAGCCGGCCGGGCCACAGCCATCCCGCCACGTTCACTGCCGAGCAGATGGAGCGGGTGCTTACGGGGGTGTCCCTCGTCGACAGGAATCGGGTCATCGGGGAAGCGAGAGAGTTGTTTGCCCACGATCAGGATCTCACCCAGGCGTTTTCCGCCGCGCAGATCAAAACCCTGGCGCCATTGCTGGCGCAGGCCTTCAAGAAGGCGTCCCCGGTGGACATGGTGACCTTCTATCTCCTGAACTACGACGCGTCCAAAGGCAAGCTGATTACGTCGGGAGGGCTATTTGTGCGCGGCGGGCGGCTCTATGTGATGTTGGCGAATTGCCGGACCGCGCCCAGCACCAAGATCTACGAAACGGCCCATGAGGTCGAGGCGCGCGATATGCCGTTGCTCCCGGTTGCCCGGTTTCTGTATATCGTCGGGTTTAAGCCGAAGGAAGCCTGGATTCCCAATGGAGAGGTGCGCGGGAAGGACGGCTACGAGCGGTATCTGGATGAATCGAAGCTCATTGTCATCGATTTGAATCGCCTGTTTGCAGGCGGCTCATAACCATCGGGGGAAAGGGCGGGCCAGTCAGGCCGGTCGAGAATGGTCGTCAACCTTACAGGAGGGGGATGCCATGGACCAGCAACAGATTGTCGCGAGAAGCAGCACGCAGTTGCTACTTCTTTCGGTGGTTTGGTGGGGCGTCATGGGGCTGGCGCTCTCCGCCTGCGCGGCGACTCCTCCTCCTAAAGTTGTCTACGAAGACCCAGCTCTCTCCATCCGGTTGGTGGCCGATAATCGTGCGACGGACGGCCATTCACATCCCGCTCTCCTCTCCACGGACCAGTTGGCCAGAGTACTCGGCGGCGTCCAGCTCGAGAGCGATTCGTCCGAACCCACCGGGTCGGCGGGCCGGACCGTTCCCGTGCGGGCTGTTTCAGCGGAGGATATCCGGATCCTGCGTCCCGTTCTGCTCAAGGCGCTCGGCTCGGCATCGCCGGATCAGATCGTCACCTTCTACCGTGTTCAGGGGGGAGAAACCTTCCATCGGGTGATGACCTCCGGTGGCCTGTTCGTTCAGGACGGGACCCTCTGGCTCGTGCTCGCGAACTACCGCGTGAAGACCGATGCCGCTCCGCGCGAGGAGACGGTGGCCGGTGTCATGGATGTCCGCGACCAGCCGTTGATCCCGGTGGTGCGGGGCGGGTACCGGGTCGGCTTCCAACCCTCCGAGGCCCTGGTGCCACCGACGCAACGCAGGCAGGCGTGGAACTATCCCGATGATCGGAAGCTGGTGTCGGTCGACTTGAGTCGGCTAGGCGGCCAATAGCCGCCGGCCGCCGAGCCCCTGCGACGGTTGCAGGCGAGGGGGCCGTCCGGTCAATGGGTGTCGGATCGGCGGCCCCGGCTGTCCGGATCGGCAAACTGGACGTTGACGCGGACGACTCCGTCGTTCAGGTGTCGGTAGGGATACCGGTCGGTGATCCGGGGGAGCGCGTCGGCGTCGGCCTGTTTCGTGACGATGGAGAGGACGGGCACGTAACGGCCGGAGGCGATCTTGACGCCGATGATTTTGGCGCCAGGCTCGACTACGACATGCTCGCCCACCTCGGCTTTGAAGATCAGGGCCTGCATGCCGATAAAGGTGTCGTCGCCGATTTTGGCCGGCCCGTGTACCTGCGATTGATGGGCCAGGGATACGCGCTTGCCGATATAGACGGAATATTTCCTGCCCGCAACCTCCACCTCATTTTCAACCAATTCGTGCCCGCTCTCGAACGTTTCCAGACCGTGGATGACCACGGAATCCTGGACGTTGCTCTCGTCGCCGACATAGATATTTTGGCCCTCGTCGCCCCGGATCGAGGCGAAGGGGGCGACGTAGACCCGCTCGCCGAGCGAGACGGAGCCCATGACAGAGGCGAACTGGTGGACGCGGGCGGTGCCGGAAAGCATCGGCTCGTCCACGTCGGGGTTGAAGGAGGTTTTGACGTTGGGCCCCACCCAGCCGCCGAGGATGACGGCGAGGAGGACGAGGTTCAGTCCGCCGCTGAACGACGGCCATCGGCTCTGACTCCTGGACGCTCCCGAGTGCGAGGTGCCGGAACCCGCTCCCGCATAGCGCGGGAGGGGGTTTTTCGGCCGGGCCATCGGTCGATCAGTTCCAGAACCAGACCAGTTGGAAACGAACCACGTTCGCTTGCATGTTTATTTGTTTGCCGGGAGTCGTCTCGCCCTGGTTGTACGCGAGCAGATAGCTGTTCCGCTGTACGATCTCATCGGCGATCGTGAATTCCCATTGGGGGTCCGGCTGCCAAGCGATGCCCATTTCCAATTCCTTCATCCGGTCGTCGGGCGCGCCGGTCTGGAACTTGAGGCCTCCGTGATATTCCTGGTAGCGGGTGTAGAAGTTCGCCAGGCCGACATCGGAGTATTTCCATTGGTAATGGGCCTGGACATAGCCGCCCTGAATACTCGACACCTCGACGACGCCCTGCCCGTTCCGTTTCGGCGCCCGTCCCGTCGTATACTCCGCGATCATGCCCCAGGGTTGAGGAGGCAGATAGACGTAAAAATTCACCCGTTCGTCGAGGTAGTTTCGGGAGGCCGTGCAGTTCAGCGAGGCGAAGTTTGTGGCAGAGGCGCCGACGCACTGTTTTGAATTCACCGAATAGAGTTGCACATTGTTGGTGCCGGCAGTGGCTGATCCCATGGCCACGTTCCAGGTGCCGGTGCCGGCGTTCATGCCCGTTTCCATGAGCCGACCGCCGGGAAGCTCCAAGGGCCAGGCCAGCCGCATGCTGACCCGTTTGTTCTTGTTGTTCTCCGCGACGTTGTTCCCGACCGAGTTGTCCACCTGGATGTGAAAGACTCCGTAGTCGCCGGGGCCGTCCCCATAGTCCCGCATCTGTTTGTAGCGGGCGTGGGCGAGCTTGGGCGAGTACATGAAAGACACGCCCATGTCGCGTTCGCTGGGCGCGCAGGAGTTGGTCGCATCGGCCCGGTCGATGGCCATGCGGACACGGGAGGCCTGCCAGTTGTCGAAAGAGCAGGGGACGCGCTGGAGCCCCGCGCGCAAGCGGAATTCCTTGTTCTGGTCGAAAATCCAGTCGCCGAAAGCGTCACGCATGGAGAGGACGTGGGTGTTCCCGGCATTGGTGGCTTGAGAGACGTTAATCTGACTCGCCAGATCCGGTTGGATAAAGAACGAGACATGTTCGGAGACCTGTCCGGTCACGACCCAGCGGATCCGGCGGAAGAAGAAGCCGGGCTGGGCGCCGCCGGCCGTCGTGCCGACGGAGGCATCGTGGTAGGTCCGGAACAACGAGTTGTCCACTTGATTGTAGCGCAGCATGCCGTAGCCGAACATGGTGATCCGCTCGTACCAGCGGGGGCTGCCGGTGAACTCGGCCACGACCGATCGTTCGTTGAGCTGGCGCTCCTGTTCGGCTTTGATTCTGATCCAGTCATCGGTGTTGATGACGCCCTTTTCCAGCAAGAGGTCTTCGAGCGGCGTGCTCTCAATGGAACTCTCGCCGCGATGGATCATGCCGCCCGGCGCGAGCGGCGGTTGGTCCGGAGTGGTGGGGGTGACTTGATGCGTACCCGCCTGGGCCGTTTGATCCTGGGCCTGGGCCGGCTTGTCCGGAGCCCCGAACGAGCCCAGGGTGAACAGGATCGTCAGGATCGTCGCCAATCGCTGCCTCTTCATGCTGATGTCCTCCTCCTTCGATTTAGCCTATTCCGCAAGGGACCTGTTGCGATGTTCCGGCACACAGGAATACTCCGGTCCTGTCACGGGGCGGTGACCGAGCTGTTACAAGTCTGTAAATCTTTGGGCGTCTCTGCGTGGGGGAGATCCAGGACCTGGCGCTGTTCCGGGTCCGGCCCATGTTCGCGACGCTTCCCGGCGTCTCGGCTCCGCCGCCCTTCGGCGGCAATGCGCGCACGATCGTGATCCACACCGATCCTGAACGCATGCGCGCCTACCGGATGGCGCCGGACGAAGTCGTGCAAGCCGTGAACAAGAGCAATCTGATCGTGCCGGCGGGGAACGTCCGCATCGGGGATCTCACCACCATCGCCTCGTCCAACGGGGTCATTCCGACGATGCAGGGATTCGGCGACATTCCGATCCGGACCGGCGCCGGCGCCACGGTCTTTCTGCGTGATATCGGCTACGCCGAAAACAGCACCGACATCGTGACCGCCTACGCGCTCATCAACGGCCGCCGCGCCGTATACATTCCGGTCACCAAGCGCGCCGACGCCTCGACCTTGGCTGTGGTGGCTCGCGTCAAAGAGGCCATCCCCAGGTTCCAGGCCCTGGTGCCCGATGACATTGCGATCAGTTTTGAGTTCGACCAGTCGGTCTACATCACGAACGCGGTCCGGTCGCTCAGCCTGGAAGGCATCTTGGGCGCCCTGCTGACGGGGCTGATGGTGCTGTTGTTTCTGCGGGACTGGCGGAGCGCCGGCATTGTGTTGGTGACGATCCCCGTTGCATTGCTCTCGGCGGTCGTCGCCTTGTGGGCGGTCGGGCAGACGGTGAAGATTATGACGCTGGGCGGGCTGGCCTTGGCCGTCGGCGTGCTCGTGGACGAATCCACCGTTGCCATCGAGAATATCCATGCCCATCTGGCGCGAGGAGCGACCCAGGCGCGCGCCATCGTGGATTCGGGGCGGGACGTGGCGTTGCGCTACCGGTGGCTCATGTCCGCGCGGTGGCGGACGCGAGGAAGAGGCGAATGCGGTCGGCGATCTCGTCGCGCACCCGGCGGAATGCCTGCCGACGCTCCTCCTGTGAGCCTTCGGCGGCAGCCGGATCGTCGAAGCTCCAGTGCAACAGCGTGGTTGCTCCTGGAAACGTCGGGCAAGCTTCTTTCGCCCTGTCACAGACCGTGATGACATAGTCGAACCGTTGGCCAAGAAATTGATCCACTTTCTTGGAGGCGTGCCGTGCAATATCCACTCCGACCTCGCGCATGGCCTCGACCGCGCCCTGGTTGAGGCCGGCCGGATGGGTTCCCGCACTGGCCACGTCGAAGCGGTCCCCGGCCAGATGTCGGAGCCATCCTTCCGCCATCTGGCTGCGGCAGGAATTCCCCGTACACAAAAACAGGACCCGTTCCTTTTTCAATTCTTTCGTTCTGGCTTCAAGTCGGTAAAGCCGGTATGGTACAGTATTGGCTCGTACCATTGCGCTGAAGGAGATTCGGATGGACTGTATCTTGTTTCGACATGGGATCGCGGTCGAGCCGGAAGAGTGGAAGGGTTCCGAAGCCCAGCGGCCGCTGACGCCAAAAGGAGCCGAGCGGGTCCGCGCAGGGGCCGCAGGTCTCGTGGAACTTGGCGTGACCCCGACCCATATCCTGTCCAGCCCGCTGCTCCGCGCGTTCGATACGGCGAAAATCATCCGTGACACCCTCCGCACTCGCCTGGAGATACGGATCTGCGACGAATTGGCCCCCGATGCGTCGCCCGACAAGCTCGTGCCGCTGCTGGCGGCTCTGCCGGAGGATGCCTGTGTCATCTGCGTTGGCCATGAGCCTCATCTCGGCGAAACCGCCGGAGTCCTGTTGTTCGGCCAGCCGGTGACCGGTCTCTCGCTCAAAAAATCCGGGGCCTGTGGCATCCGGTTCGAGGGCGTGCCGAAGTCCGGGCAGGGGACATTGCGCTGGTGGCTGGCGCCTGCTCATCTCAGGGCTTTGGGGGGGCGGTAGCCAGTTCCTTCGGCGGCGGCGCCGTTCCCGCAGAGACCAGTTTGGTCCTGCTGCTCTTGAGCAAGGGCTCGATCTTGACCCGCAGCGCCTCTTGGATTTCCTCCGGCGGTTTGCGCGCGTCCACCACTTCGAATTTGAACTCTTCGGCCATCTTGTCGAATTCTTCGATCAACAGCCCCTGATATTTCTTGAAGCTGTCGTAGAGATCGCCGCCAAGCCGCAAGTCCATGCCGGACTCCCAGAAGTTCATGCCCTTGGTCTCGATCACTCGCAAGGCGAGGGTATCCACGTCAATCCGCAGGTAACAGACCAGGTCGGGCACGACCGCATAGCCGAACACGTCCCTGATCCAGGACCGGTCCCCGCTGCGGACGAAGTCCCGGGCGAAGGCCGTATAGATGTACCGGTCGGCCAGTACGATGAAGCCGGATCGAAGGGCCGGGATGATCTGGTGCTCCAATCGGTCGGCAAAGTCGGTGGCATAGAGCAGGCTGAACGACCAGCGGTCCAGAATGTTGCCCTGCTTGGCCACTTCGATGGTTTTGGACATGAGGTTGGAACGGGTCCAGCCGGTGGTGATGACCCCGTACCCCTGCACTTCGAGCCATTCCTGAAGCATCTCGATGTGCGTGGTTCGACCTACGCCATCCGTGCCCTCGATCGCGATCAGCTTGCCCTTAAGTTCACTCAGATTTTGGTACGGCAAACCGTCGCCAAAAAACTGCCTCACGTTTTCCATGGGTGCCCCGTTTCGGTTTGTAATGTTCCAGCGCTGCGGAGACCAGTTGGCGCATGTTGTTCTGCTGCTCTTCGATGTCTTTCGTGGCGTCCATCGTGATCAGCCCATATTCGCTCACGATCTTGTCGTACTCCAGCAGGATGCGGGACTGGAAGAGGCGGAAGCTCTCGGTCATGTCCTGGCTCAGGCCCATGTCCATGCCGGCTTCGTAGTATTTGAATTGGGCGCGCATGCCGCCCAGCAGACGGCTGATGGCCACTTCGATGGGCACGTTGAAATAGAAGGCCATGTCCGGCCGAATGGCGAAGCCGTAGAGCTTGCGCACCCAGGCCGGCGAGACGCCGCGCACCGCGTCGCGCGCGAAGGCGGTGTAGGTGTAGCGGTCGGCCAGCACCACCATGCCGGCCTTGAGCGGCGGCAGAATGTCGTAATATAGCCGGTTTGCGAAGTCGGTGGCGTGCAGGAGGCTGAAGGTCGTGGGGGTGAGGGCCTTGTTCTTTTTCCCGCGGCGGGTCGTCTCGCGAACCAGCTCCGACGAATTCCATTCGGTGAAGAAGACGTTGTAGCCCTGGGTGGTCAGCCATTTGTGCAGCAACAGCAACTGGGTGCTCTTGCCGGAACCGTCGATGCCTTCCACGATGATCAGCTTGCCGGGGTAGGGGTGCGGTTGGTTGAACGTCACAGGCACGGGCGTCATGTCGAGGCTCCTTCATGGGTGAGCGAAGCGGCCGTGTCAAACTGGATGGGCCGTTTAAACACTTTCTCGAACAAGTCGGCGCGGTTGCGGGCCGACCAGATTTCCAGCTCTGGGTCGCCGCCGGTCTTGAGCGTGACGCGCAGGGGCGTGCCGATGGACACGCGGAGATCCTGAATCACGGAGAATTGGCTGCGATCCAGCGCGTCGGCAATGCGAAGGATTGCGCTGAGGACCTGGACGGTATGGCGGCTTTTGGGCGGCAATCCGGACAATCCGGCGTGGCTGTCGCGAGGCAGGGCCCGGCGATGGTAGCGCGCCACGGTGGCGAGGCTCTCGATCTCGTCGGCCGTCAATCCATACAGGTCGCTGTGCGTGATCAGATAGTAGGCGTGCTTGTGGTGCTGGCGCGAATTGATGAGGTAGCCGATATCGTGGAGGAGCGCCGCGTATTCCAGCCAGTCGCGCTCGCGCTCGCCCAGCCCATGCAGGGGCGCGGTTTGATCGAAGAGCCGCGTGGACAGAAAGGCCACATGGTCTGCATGCGCCTGGGGGTAATGGAAGCGCAGCGCCAGATAGACCACATTGCGGCGGCGGACGTTGGGAATCTCCTGCTCGGTGCGAAGGCGGTCGCGGTGGCGAGCGATGAAGTCATAGATGAGCCCTTCGCGAATCGCCTTGTTGCTGACCGTCATCTGTTCGTGTCCGGTCCGGTCCATCAGGCTGCGGAACACCATTGTGGCGGGCAGCAGGGTGTCGGCCCGTTTCGGGTCCAGGCCGGGAATCGCCAGTCGGTCTTTGAAGCTGGCGTGGGTCAGCAGGCTTTCCACGGCCTGGACTTCCTTGCGTGAAATGCGGGTCAGGTTGATCTGTGTGAGAGGCCGGCCGGTACGGCGCAGATAGATGACCTCGGTGAGGTTGCCCGCCATGCCCGAGGTGGCGACGAGGCGTTCGAACGATTTGGTTTTGAATTGCCGCAGCGATTCCTTGAGCTGCTCGTCGATCGCCTGCTGGAGCTTTTTGATCATCGCCTTGGTGGGCGGGTCCTGCCGGAGGTACAGGTCCTTCAATCGGATGGCGCCCAGCTTGAGGCTCTGGGCCTGGGCCATGGCCTGTTGGTTGCCGACGATCAATTCCACCGACCCGCCACCCACGTCCACGACCAGCGTCGGTTCGTCGGACAGGTCCATGCTGTGGCGGACGCCGAGGTAAATGAGGCGGGCTTCTTCCTGTCCCGTGACGACGCGCACGCGGAGCTTGGTCTGCCGGGCGATTTCCTCGATGAACTCGCCGCCGTTCTTGGTCTCGCGCACCGCGCTGGTGGCGACCGCTTTGATCCGGTCGTAGCCTTTGTTGTGAGCCAGGGTGGTCAGCGTGCGGATGACTTCCAGCGCACGGGTCATGGCTGCTTCCGAGAGGCGGTGGGTTTTGAAGGCTCCATCGCCCAGACGGGTCATGTCCTTGAAGCGATCCAGGACCTTGTAGGAGAAGTCCGGCTCGACTTCCGCCAGAACCATGTGGATCGAGTTGGTGCCGATGTCTAAGACTGCGAGTTTGGCCATGAAAAGCAGCTTAGAATGTGATCCTCCACAAGTCAATCGCCAGTTTTAGCGGTTGAATCAAGTGCTTGTATCCGTTCAGGAATGTTGAGCTGGAGTTCGAAGGCGAATCCCTTCCGCTGAAGTCGGATGGCGCCGCTTCGGCTGAGCTGGTCAATGGTGTGAAAGAGTTCGTTCCAGGTCAATTCGGGTAGCTCGGCGGCGAGTTGTTCGATGGTCAGGCAGCCGGTGCGGGCCAATACATCGAGGATCATGGTGTCTTTGGTGGAGATGGTGGCGGGCATCATGGACGCACCCTGTTGTAAAGCCGATAAGGAAAGCCACGAGGCCGACGAAAGGCGAGAGGTTACCCGATCGCTCGGGCAACCTCTCGGCGGATCGCCAACTGCAAGTCCCGGTTCCTGTCCCCGTGAAGCTGGTGGATCTGGAATCGGCCGGCTCGGCTTAATTCCTGCCGCATGCCGGCAATCGGTTGGCCGATGCTCGGATAATCCAGCTCGAGGGCCATGTCCAGGCCTGCGCCGTGCTGATCACTCATACTGCTCACCTCCTTTCTGTTGGTGTCGCGCTGTGCGTCCTTGCCCCGGGTGTTCTCTCCAGGGGGCACACCCTGAAGAGAGCCCGGGGCTCACAGGAGGACGTCACGGATGCCAGCATAACCAACCCATGTCTCCGATGTATTAAGGGTAGATTGCGAGCATGTAAATTTTTTCCAGAAAGGCAGATCAGATAACGTCATGAGCGGCCTCCGCGGCGGGCGGCGAAAATCGGACGGCCAGGACCCGCATGGCGCCCAGGGTCAGGATCGTGACTCCCAGGATGGCGAGATGGGTGATCTGGCCTCCCTTGAACCATTGCGAGATCACTTCGGTCAGCATGACGACGAGGATGGTATCCACGATGAACGTAACCTTGACGCGCCCCTCGGAGAAATAGGTGAGCGTGGTTTTGAACAGTTCCACCACGGCCAGGATGATCAGGGTATCGATGATGATCTGGCGCAAGGCCACCTCGACCGGACTGCGCAGGAGCAGGCCCAGGTCGAGGAACGTTTTCGCCACGCCGCCGGTCAGCGCCGCAAGAATGGTCACGATGAGCAGGCTGAGGACCAGCTTGATGCCCTTCGTCCAGAGTTTGGTTAGGTCCGTTTCGAAGAGGTGTTCCATGGCGTTGCCGAGCCGTACGGCATGGTGTGAAGCAAACGGCCACATCCGCAGGGAGCCTCCGTCGCTCAAAATTCGTCCACCGACACAGGGTGCAGCAGGTCCCGCACCGACAGCACGCCCACGATCCGGTCGGACTTGAACACGGCCAGGTGGCGTGTCCCGTTTCGCTCCATCAAATCAGCGGCCTCGGTGATGGGGCTCCGCTCGTCCACGCCGATCACGGGACTGCTCATGATGTCCCGGACGTTGATGTGGTTGGCGGGCAAGCTCATACCCACGACATCGCGGACGATGTCGGTTTCCGTCACGATGCCGACGATCTGCCGATCCTGCTCGATGAATACGCTGCCGATCTTCTGGTCCCGCATCACCTTGGCCGCATCCAGAGCGGTCGCCGAGTGCGGCACTGTGGCCAGGTTTCGCTTCATCAGGTTGAGAGCAGTAAGCATGGGTTTCTCCTTGGTTGCAGGTTGCGTCAGGGATGGCACTGGCACGGAGTCGTTGCCTGGCGGGTCTTGCTGCGGAAGCCGGCGCCGATGACGAGCGGCCTGAGCTGGCCATCCGGTTGTTTGATCCGCAGCAGGGGATAGAGCACCTTGGGTGTCATGCCGGACAAGGTCGTGAGCCCATACACGAACAAAATCAGCAGTCCCGCTGTGATGACGAATAATGTGACCATGGTTGCCTCTCTCCTCGTCCGACATTGTTTTGTGTCGAGCCGATCATGGCCTCTCCCTGTTCCTTCCGCATCACCGACGCGTAACATTTCGGTTAATTCGGGAAAGGGGTGGCACTGGAGAGACGGACAGTGGGGCTGCACGGTTCAGTGTGACGGAGACGGTGGAGGGGCGAGGTTAAAATTCCCGATAGCCGGTTCCGGTCGCGAAGGCTACGGCCACGGCGCTGGCTTTATAGGCATAGTTGGTGTCGGCGAGTTGCACTTCGGCGGCGACGAGCGAGGTGGTGGCGGTGGTAAGGTCCACGATCGAGGCCAGCCCCAAACGATAGCGTTCCCCGGCTAAGGCCAGCGCGTTCCTGGCAGCCGTGACTTCCTGTTCGGCCACCTTGGTCTGCTGTTTGGCTGTCTGCAAGGTCAGGTAGGCCTCGGTCACTTCCAAGACTACTTTATTGGCTAACTCCATCCTTTTTTGTTCTTCCTTGTATTTTTGTTGGCGGGCCTCGGCGACCTTGTTCTCGATCAGGAAACCGGTGAAGAGGGGGACGGAGAGTGTGGCGGCCGCACCCCACCAAGTTTGGGCAAAGCCAGGAGTTGCGCCAGGATCTTGGTTGGTCGGCGCGTCGCTGAAGTGGATGACGCCGCCCATGCCGGCGGCTGAAATCGTGGGCAGGTAGAGCGACTGGGCCGACTTGAGCCGCTCTTCTGCCGAACGGATCCGGTCCGCGCTGCCCAACAATTCGGGCCGCTGAGCCAGGCCGTCCTGCGTGAGAGACTCTAGGGTGTCGATGGCGGACAGAGTGGCCGGTACGTCTTCAAGCGTATAGTCTTCCGGCCCGCGAACACCCATGGCGTTGTTCAATGCGGCGAAGGCGGCACGGAGGTTATTTTTTGCCTGGACCAGGAGGATTTCCGCGTTCCGCAGTTCCACGGAAATCAGGTCCAGGTCAAGTTTGGATTTTAACTGTTTCTTGTGTAGGAGGGCGACGTGATCGCGGAATACGCCGCGTTCCTTGACGGTCTGCTCGGCGACTTGCACCAAGCGCTTCTGGCGAAGACAGTCGAGGTAGGCCTGTTGCACGGTCAGAATCACGAGGGCTTTGTGAGTAAGGATGTTCTTCTCGGCCGCCGCCTGGTTTGCCCGCTCGGCCAAGACGGTATGGGCGGTTTGTCCGAAATCATAGATTAACTGGTCTGCGATCATCCCCGCGTTCTGAATATAAGACGTTGGCTTGTTTTGGGCGCCCGCGATATTGAACGCGCTCAGCGGGCGGATGTTGCCGCCGGTCTGAATCGCGTAGGCGTCGATTTGGGGATAGTACCTGGCCTTGGCTTGCTGCGTCAGCGCATCGGCCGCCAGGGCGGATTCCTGGGATTTTTTCACCAACGGATGTTGTTCAAGGCCGATCTGGATCGCCGTCTTGTATCCCAGGAAGGCACCGGAGGCCTTGGGAGGAGCCGGGGTTCCCTGTTCAGCCGCCGCCGCAACCGTCACGAGCCCCAGCAGGCAACTCAACAGCAAAGAGGTGCTGAATGTTAAGTTTTGAATGTTGAGTGTTGAGTGAGGGATGCGGTTCATATTCACAACTCAAAACGAAAGAACTAAAAATTCCTGTTGTTTAATAACGTGCGTATTCGCTGCCTGTGGCATAGGCCAGAGCGGAGTTGCCGGCCAGATAGCCGTATTGGGCTTCGGCCAAGCCAGTTTCCGCGGTCAGCAAGTCGGCTGCGGCGGTTGTCACATCCAAGATGGAGGCCAAGCTGGCTTTGTATCGTTCGCGTGCCAGTGTGAGCGCCTCGCGCGCATGAGCGACCCGATCGCGCGCTACCGCGATCTGCTGCTCGGCCGTGAGCCGGTTTAAGTAGGCCTTGGCCACCTCCAAGACTACGTCGTTGGCGATGACTCGCGTCGTGGCCTGGGCTGCGCTCTTGTTTGCCTCGGCCTGCTCGACCTCGGCTTCGAGGCGGAAGCCGGTGAACAGAGGAGTTGTCGAAGAGACACCGGCGCCCCACCAGCCGAGTTGTGCGCCAGGGTTGTTCGGATTGCCTTTGGCATTGACGACCTCCTGGCGGGCCCACCACGCGTATCCGGCTGCGCCGACGGCGGAGATGCTGCCGTAGTGCAAGGCATGGGCTGCCTTGAGGGCCTCCTCAGCGGCCTGAGCGCGATCCCGGCTATCGAGCAGTTCCGGACGTCGATCGAGCGCGTCTTTAAACATAGGTTCGAGCGGTGGCGCGGGTGACAGCGACGGGCGCACCTCATCCAACACGTACTGTATCGGTTCTTGGCGGCCCATGGCTTGGTTCAAGGTGGCAAAGGCCGCCAGGAGGCCGTTCTGAGCCTTGATGAAGTCCAACTCGGCCTTGGCGGCCTCGACCGACGCCAGTTCCAGGTCCAGCTTCGAACGCAGTTGATGGCGGGACAGGGATTCGGCCTGGTCCCGAATCATCCGCCGCTCCGCCAGGACGTCGCGCGTGATTGTCACCAGTTGCTGTTGTTTCAGGCAGGCGAGATAGGCCTGCTCCACGTTCAGGATGACCAGGGCCTTGACGGTGAGGACTTGCTTCTCGGCCGATGCTGTGAGTGATTGGCTGGCCAGTATCTTGTGGGCGGTGCGTCCGAAATCAGTGATCAGCAAATCCACCCGAGCCCCCGGATCAGTCATGTAGTTTGTGGGTTTGGGCAACGATCCGGAAATGCCGAAATTGGAAAGGACGCGGGTGTTGCCGAGTGAGTTGGACAACATGCCGGAGACTTGCGGATAGGTCACCGAGGAGATTTGTTTGCTGACCGCTTCCGCGCCCAGTACCCTGTGTTGAGCCGCTTGGATCAGCGGATGCTGTGCGACGCTGCGTTTGATCGCATCGTCCCAGGTCAGCCTCGGTGAGCCTGGCGGGACCGGGGATTGTTTGACGGTCGGTGTGGAATGAAGCACATCGGCGGGGTCCGCGTGGGCGACAGCAGCAATCGTGAGGTAGACCAAGCCGGCGGCCGTGATGTGCAGGAGTCTGTGGCTCGGGTGTCGCATGATCGCCCCCTTGAAATCGTATGGCCGCTCCGGCCGCAGAGTCTTAAAACTTTCGATAATCCTGCCCGGCGGCGTAGGCCACCAAGACCTGGCTTTTCTTGTAGACATACTGGGCTTCGGCGAGCCGGGATTCGGCATCGAACAGAGCGGTCGTCGCCTGCACGACTTCAACGATTGAACTCAGCCCGAGTTTATACCGGGCTTGCGCCAAGTTCACCGCCTCCTTGGCGAAGGCCGCGCGTTCCTGCTCCAGTGCGATCTGCTCGGCGCTGGCAATCTGGCCAAGGGACGCCTTGACGACTTGGAGCGTCACTTCGTTCGCGAGGTTCTGCAGTTCTTGTTCCGCCTCGCCCTTGTGGTGTCCCGCCTCGACGATCTGGTTTTGGATCTTGAATCCGGTGAACAGGGGCAAGCGGGCCGAGACCCCGAAGCCCCAGAGTGGCGCCACGCCGTCCGAGGGGATCCCCGCGTCGTGGATATCTCCATATTTCGTGATCCCCAGAGTGCCGACTGCCGACACGTCTCCAAAATGGAGCGATTTGATCGCTTGGAGGAGTTCCTGGCTGGCCTGAATTCGATCTTGTCCTCCCAACAGTTCGGGACGGTACTTGAGTCCTTCTTCCACCAGTTCAGCCATCGCCGGAGCAGGCTCTGTGTCGATCGACATCGATTCCAGCGCGTAGCGATCCGGCCCTTCGACTCCCATGGCGTTGTTCAGGGAGGCGAAGGCTTGCGCTAGATCGTTCCGGGCTTTGATAAGGGCGAGGTTGGCGTTCTCGACTTCAACAGACACGAGATCCAGGTCCAGCTTGGCCTTCAGTTGATGCTTGTAGAGGCTCTGGACTTGGTCGCGAATGACTTTGCGCGTGTCGAGATTTTCGGCGGCAATCTCGACGAAACGTTGCTGCATGAGGCAAGTGAGGTAGGCCTGATGGACATTCAGGATGACCAGGGCCTTGTTTGTGAGAATGTCTTTTTCCGTCGCCGCTTCCGCCGACTGGCTGGCCAGGATGCGATGGGCGCTCGTGCCGAAGTCGGTAATGAGTTGGTTGAGGAGTAACCCGCCCGTCGTCATGTTCATGTTGTGCTTGGGGAGGGCGCCGGCCAGGGCAAAGCCGCGCCCGCCTCCATAGGTATGAAATCCGCTCCGATTGCGAAAACTGGAGGCCAAGTCCCCGGTTGCATGGATGTTGGCGCCGTCGCTGCCCAGGACGCGGATCGAGCCAGTGCCCCCTGCTGCGGAGGCTTCGAGCCAAGGATACAGTCGCCCCTTATCCTGTTTCGTTTCGGCGGCCGCGCTCCTCGACGTGGCCCGGGCGCGTTCGATCGACGGGTGTTGTGCCAGGCTGACCTGGATCGCTTCGGTCAGGCTAAGGAGGTGAGCGGGAGATGGGGGGGGCTTCGTCGTCGAAGCCTTGCCGGATGGAGACATCGCACGTGGAACGGTGTCGTTCGGCGGGGCCGGCGCCGTATCCGGATGCCAGGCCATGAGAATCAGGAGCCAGCCGCAGAAGAAGACTCTGAGCATCATTAATATTTCTGTTTGGCCGGCGTACCGGTCGGAAGGGAGTAGGGGGTCGCCGTCACGGTCTGCCCATCAGTGAGATTGTTCTTGCCGACGACGATGACGTTTTCCGTGCCGGTCAACCCTTCCAGCACTTCGACCCAGCTTCCGTCGTCGATGCCGGTCTTGATCGTCACGCGACGGACCTTGCCGCTCTCGACCACGAACACGGATTTGGGCTGTCCGTTCTTGGGCGGCTCGATGGCCGATGGCGGAACGGTCAGGGCGTTTTGGCGACGCTCCAGAAACAGGGTGGCATTGATGAACGTGCCCGGCTGCAGGTGGTGCTCCTTGTTCGGCATGTCCACCTCGACGAGGAGGGTGCGGGTCGCCGGGTCCAGGGCCTCGGTCGAACGGGTGATCGAGCCCTTCATCTCCAATCCCGGCATCTCCTTGACGGTCAGCACGACCGGCACGCCGGTTGTCGCCAGCATGGCGCTTTCCTGGGGGACGCTGATGTAGACCCGGACGGTATCCAGATCCATGAGCGTGAAGAGGGGGTTGGACTGGGTGGACGAACTCATGGCGGATTGGATCAGGGTGCCGGGATCGGCGAAACGCGCCGTAATGGTGCCGGAAAATGGCGCGGTGATTTTGGTGTACTCCAGGAAGGTGCGCCGCCGCTCCATCATCTGCTTGGCCCCTTCGGCTGCCGCCTGTGCCACGTCCACGTCCTGCTTCGCGATCACATCCGGGTTTTCTTTCCAGACGCTCAGGAGCCGTTCATAGGTCAACTTCTTGATGGCATAGTCGGATTCCGCCTGCTCATATTCGTCTTGGACTTCCGGCGCGTCGATAATGGCCAGGACCTGACCCTTCTTGACCTCGTCGCCCTTGTCGAAGCCGATCCACTTCAAATAGCCGGAGACCTTGGCGTAGAGCGTGGCCCGGTACCAGGGTGAAATGTTGGCCGGCAGGCTGAGGGTTCTGGCCAGATCGCGCCGCTGGGGCTTGATGACTTGCACCAAGTGCGTACCGACCGGGGCCTGGGCGACCTCTTGCCCGGCCGGAGGGGCCGAAGCGGTCTGGTGCTGATCCTGAAAGAGCACGATGGTGACGACGGCCAGGAATAGGATCGCCGCCGCAATCAGCGTGAGCTTGAGGTGGCCGATGCCGGATCGGCGGTCTGGGGGAGGCTCGAGGGGAGCGTCACGCCTGTCCGGTTCCGTCACGGGGAGCTCCCTGGCGGCCTGGGGATGTCCGTTGCCCGATCCTTCATCAGTATACAGTTCTTCAGGATGCTGTTTCATCAGATGTTTCCGTTGTGGGTGAATGGGCAGCCGACCGTTGCCTGGCAAGCATGTGCAGCACGGGGATGAACAGCAGGGTCATGACGGTGGAGACGGAGAGGCCGCCGATCACCGCCCGCGCCAGCGGCATGTTGGCCTCGCTGCCTTCGCCGATGCCCAGGGCCATCGGGGCCAGGCCGATAATCGTGGCCAGCGAGGTCATAAGGATCGGGCGGATACGGAGCCGTCCCGCATCCACCACCGCCTCTTCCAACGGCGCCCCCTCGCGCATGCGCTGGTTGGCGAAGTCCACCAGCAGGACGCTGTTGGAGACCACGATCCCGATCATCATGAGCGTGCCGATGAGCGATTCCACGTTGAGCGACGTATGCGTGAGCAGCAACATCCAGATCACGCCGATGAGGCCCAGCGGGACGGCGAACATGATCACCAGGGGGTCGAGATAGGACCGGAAGAGGCCGACCATCACGAGGTAGATCAGGATCACGGCCAGCGGCAGACCGCCGCCGAAGCCGACCAGCGCTTGCCGCATGCTGTCCACCTGGCCCTTGAAGGAGATCACGACATCTTTGGGCAGTTCCATCCTCGCCAGTTCCTGCTCGATCAACCCCGCCACCTTGCCCAGGTCGTTGCCCGGCACGTCGATCAGCACGTCCACCGTGCGCTGCAAATTGTAATGGTCCACGGTTTCCGGTCCGTTCTTCCTCGTCACCTCGATCAGATCGCGCAGCAGGATCGGTGCGCTGGCGTTGCCGCCGGCTTGCGACATGGCGGCCCGCTCTGGAAAAGGGGTCTGCTGCAATGCGAGCGAGCTGCCGTGCGAGCGGCTCGCGCTGGTCCTGCCTCCCTGGTCCACGTCCACGCCTACGAGGGGAATGTTCAGAAAATCTTCGAATTTGACCAGGAACTGTTCAGGATACTGGGTCACGACGAAGTAGGCGTTGTTGGACTTGGGATCGATCCAGTAGCCGGGGTTGAGCTGGACATTGGAACTGAGTCCGGTGATCACGTCCGTAACGATCCGTTGTTCACTGAGGCCCTGGTAGGCCGATTTGGACCGATCCACGGCCAGGTGCAGTTCCGGGTAGGCCATGCCCTGCCGCACGGCCACGTCCACCGTTCCCGGAACTTTGACGACGGCTTCCCGGATGCGCGAGGCGGTCTCCGCCACCTCGGTCAGGTTCGGGCCGCTGACCTTGATGTCGATCGGCGCCGGCAGCCCATAGTTCAGGACGTCGCTGACGATGCCGCCGGTCTGGAATGAGAATTTCAGCCCCGGCAGCTCCTGCGCCAGCCGCTCTCGGAGCCGGTCCACCGCGTCGTCGGTCCGTATCGTATGGTCCCGCTTGAGACTGACCAGCATGAACGATTGGTGCGGGCCGACGACGGGGGTGTAAAGCACCATCCAGCCTTGCGGCACGCCGATGTTGGCGACGATCTGGTCCAGTTCAGCCGGCGGAATTACCTGCCGGATCAGTCCCTCGATTTTCGCCACGATCGCTTCGGTCTTTTCCACCCTGGTCCCTTCCGGAGCGGCCACGTTCAGGATGAACTGGCCCGCATCCACCTTGGGGAAAAACTCGGTGGAGAGGCGGGGGGCCATCATGACGGATCCGGTGAAGATCGCCGCGACTGTCACGATGACCAGCGCCTTGTGATGCAGGCACCAGCGCAGTACGAGGACGTACCGGGCCACGAAGGGATCGAAGAGGTTTAACCGCTGCCACAAGCCCGTCAGCCCGGACGCCGGTTCGTCGGTCGGGCCGTGGTGCCGGCCCTTGAGCAAATAGGCCAGACAGACCGGCGCCACGCTCAGTGCGCCGACATAGGAGGCCATCATCGCATAGCCCACGGCCAGGGCCAGGGGCACGAACAGGAATTTGATGATGCCCGTGAAGAAGGCGATCGGCAGAAACACGAGAAAGACCGTGTTGGTGATCACGAGCATGGGGAGCGCGACCTCGCTGGTCGCGTCGCCGGCTGCCTGTGCGGCGGATTTGCCCATGTCCAGGTGCCGGTGGGTGTTCTCCACCACGACGATGGCGTCGTCCACCAGGCGGCCCACCGCCAGGGCCAGGCCGCCCAGGGTCATGATGTTGATGGTATGGCCGGTGAAATAGAGTCCGATGAAGGCGGCGGTGACCGAGAGCGGAATGGCCAGTGCGATGATGACTGTGTACCGGAGGCTGCCCAGGAACAGGAGGACCATCAGACAGGCCAACCCGCCGCCCATGAGTCCTTCATCTTCGAGCGTCTTGATGGACTGCCGGATGTAGAGGGACTGGTCGAAGATCAGCTTCACGTCCAGGTTGGCGGGGAGACCGATCAGTTTGGAGAGGGCCGCCTTGACTCCGTCGATCACCTCTAGGGTGTTGGCGCCGGCCTGTTTCATGACGGGAATGTAGACGGCGCGCTGGCCGTCGATGCGCACCACGTTCGTCTGAATCATGCTCGAATCGACCGCTTTGCCGACGTCCCGTAGCGTGATCGGCGTCCCGTTCACGATTTTGATCGGGATGTCGTTCATGTTGTCCACGATCCGGATCATGCTGTTCGTGTAGAGGTTGTAGTCGAGATCGCCGATCTTTACGTCGCCGGCCGGGAGCAAGAGGCTCTGCGTGTTGACCGCCGCCACGATGTCGCTGCTGGAGATGCCGCGGGCCAGCATCTTTTCCCGGTCCAGAAAGACCGTGATCTGCCGCACCGTGCCGCCGAAGGTCGGAGGCAGGGAGATGCCGGGCACGCTGCCGAACTGGGGCCGTACCGTGAAGTAGGCCAGGTCGCGCACTTCCTTTTCGGTCATCTGGTCGCTGCTGACGGTCAGGTCCGCGATGGGCAGGCTGGTCGCGCCGAACTTCACGATGATCGGCGGAAAGACGC
Source organism: Nitrospiraceae bacterium (assembly GCA_046091085.1). GTDB lineage: Bacteria > Nitrospirota > Nitrospiria > Nitrospirales > Nitrospiraceae > SYGV01. Next base: position 13,212 of record JBJTAZ010000302.1, on the reverse strand, counting down.
CTTGCGGCAGGTAGCGGAGCGTGCTGTAGGTCAGGCTGGTGATCTCGGCCACGGCGGCGTTCACGTCGTAGGACGGCTGGAAGTAGATTTTGATGAGGCTGACGCCGGGCAGCGAACGGGACTCGATGTGTTCGATATAGGAGGCTTGGAGGTATAGCTGTTCCAAGCGCAGCGTGATGGCACCCTCGATTTCGGACGGGCCCATGCCCTTATAGAAGGTGACGACGGCGACAACCGGCAGGTTGATCTCCGGGAAGATGTCCACGACCATCTTCTGGTAGGACACCACGCCCAGGATGATCACGATCAAGCTGATCGCCACCACCGCGTAGGGATTTTTTAGCGATGCACGAACCATGGCTGTTTCCAAAAAAACAGAGAAGCCGCTGCAGAGTACTAAGCAACGCTGCTCATTGTGTCAAGCGCTAAAAACGCATGGTCATCGGTCGCCTGCATCCTGCGCGGTTGACGTAATATTGCCGTTCCTTCCAAGTCCGTTGCAAGCAAGGTCGGCAAGCACGGTGGCCAGCTCCTCCAGCGTGTCGGGCTTCACCACGTAGCCGCTTGCCCCGCAGGCGGGACCGATTCGGAGGTCTTTCGGATCGTCTGAAGGCACCATCATGGCCAGGGAGTCTCCGACGAGCAGGACGTGGATTTCGGCCTGCCGAAAGGGGTCAAGAAATCGTTCTTGCTGCGTCAGCACATAACCCCGAAATCCAACTTGCAGATCGAGCGCGAGTTGCATGTATTCCGCCGCTTTGCGCTGCGTGAGATAGATGTTGTTGAGCTGTTCCTCGTCCTCCGAAAAGGTCTGGACGCTTTGGTAGGTCACCAGGCTCAATGCCATGACCGCCAACATGGGGAAGACCGACGTGAGCAAGAGCTTTCGCTCGATGGGCAGGTTGCTGAGGCTTCTCAGGACGCGCTGCATGGCAATCTCTATCTGGATGCCCTGGGTATATCGGCCTGAGGTCTTGTATCTGAGGCGATGGGACAAGGCATCATATCGGAATTTACATGCAAAGACTATGCGCGATCGGTCAGGGCAGACAGAGGTTTTTGCAGGGCCTCGATCACGTGGCGTGGGTGGGGGAGCGGTTCCCAGGCAAGGATCGCGCTGGAGTCTGCCACGTACCTTGGCGTCCGCATGCCGTTCAGGACGGTGGTGACGCCGGGTGTGGAGGCCAGTACCCAGAGGGCTTTCCGGGAGAGCGATTCCTTCCGTCTGGCGTCCGGTAACAGGGGATCGATGGCGGCGGCAATGGCTTCGGTCTTCTGCCGGCTCTTGACGGTCGCCTCCCGGCGCAATGTCTTCAGGAGCGCGAGCAGTTCCGGAACATAGCGCTCCCGCCATGATTGCCAGATGTCTCCTTGCTCACCCTGCAGGTGTTGCGAGAGGGCGCGTAGCACCTGGTTGATGTGTGGCGCGATCATCTGGCTTTCGATCTGTTCCCAATGTTCCAGACTTTGGACTTTGGGCCGCAGCTTGGTCAGTTCCTCCGCCCAGTTGAAGTATTCAGCCGGGGCCATCCCCTGGCCTGCATGGGCAATGGAAGGGGCGATGGTGCGCCGGTACTCCTCTTCCAGCTTGGCGAGGGGTTGCTGCTGGGCCTCGAATGCCACGGCCGACGGTTCGAGCGGGAATTCGGCCAGCCTGGTCATGCCGCCCCGCTTCGGTTGCATGGCATTGAGCGGTCGGTTTACAAGCACCGCGAGACCTTCGGCCTTGGCCAGGTCCAGCACCGTCTGCCGGTTGTCTTGGCCGGTATTGGCGGTGAGCATGGCGCCGGTTTCGAACAAGTTCATCGGACATTGCAGGACGGCCAGATGGTGGCGGGATACGCCCAGTCCCTTCGCTGCCGCTTGGGCCGATTCCAGCATGCGGCTCAGTGAGGTAGCTTCGGGATCGTCCGGCTCGGCTGTGCAGCTGTTGGACGAGACGCCGTAATACTGGATGCGTCCCGCCTGGGCTTGGGTTTCCAGATAGGCGAAGGCGGTCTGGAGCCGGCGGTAGAACTCCGTCCGCAACCGGTCTATATCCTTGTCCATTCGATGGGCCGCATCGGAAAGGAAATATTCCACGTTGTGCAACAGCAGGACATCCAGGGTTTGCAACCCTAGGCGATCCAGCGATAGGTTTAACTGGTCGGCTAGGAAGTCCGGATGTAGGCAGTGCCAGATGCCCTCGCCATACTTGACCATCTCGGGGTAGGGCTTGGCGGCCTTCTCGCGTGCCTCTGCCAGTTTCAAGTTCTGGCCCTGAACATAGCCGATCTTGGAGACGATGAGGACTTCTTCGCGGGCCAGCTCGCCCCGCGGGATCAGCTCCGACAGCACGAGGCCGATGAGGCGCTCGCTGTCTCCGTCGGCGTAGTTGGTGGAGGTGTCGATGACGTTGATGCCTTCACGCAGGGCTTTGATCAGCGCCTCGCGATGGTCTGGTTCTTCCATCAAGGTGCGGTACCCCCCGAAGCCGAGCTTGCTGGCCGTCAGACCCGTGGCCCCGAAAGCTGTGTAGCCATGGGACAGGCCGTTGGGGGCTCCGGGCCGGTTGACCATCCGGACGGCATAAGAGCCAGTCCCGCCGCTTGTCGCATGGCCTGGGAGTCGGTTGCCTGCGAGGGTTTTCTGCTCCGAAGTTTGTTGGCTTGGCACCAGTGTGTTGGGATTGGCCAGGGCTGCTGCCGCTTCCTGAGGATTGGTAAGCGGGGCCTGGCAGGTGAAGTTGCGGCAGATGTAGAGGGTCGCCTGGCCGTCGGTCGGTTGTTTGCCGCGCAAGAGAGGATGGCTGGTTGCGGGACCGGCTGGGTCATGGTGCGCGATGATGCGGTTGGGCAGATAGACGCCTCGTATCGCTGCAAGGAGCGCCTCGTAGTCCGGTCTGCCGGGAGCGCCGAGCAAGGCCAATTCGACCGGCCCGGTCAGCAGCAGGTCCACCACGCTCAGGCTCTTGGCGAAGGCCCTGGGATAACGGGCGGTCTGTCGTCCGTAGGCCCGAATCGCCAGAGTGGCTGCCTCGCGAAAATCGTCGCGCCCATAGTGGAAAGAAAGGCGGGCCAAGGCGGAGGCTGCCACGGCGTTGCCGCTGGGGATGGCTCCGTCCGGTCCCTCGCGGCTGCGCAGGAGCAGGGCCTCATGATCCTTGGCTGTCGTGAAGAACCCGCCCTTCTCCCTGTCCGCAAAGTCGGTCACCATCCGCTCGGCCAGGCGGACCGCTTCGTGGAGATAGCGCGCGGCGCCGCCCGCTTCGTAGAGGTCCACCAGCCCTTCCGCCAGATAAGCATAGTCTTCGAGGTAAGCGGGCAGATGCGCTTTCCCGGCTCGGTAGGTTCGGTAGAGCCCCCCATCGGGACGGGACAAGGCGGACAGCAGGAAGTCGGCGGCCCGCTCGGCCGCTCGAAGATAGCGAGGCTCGGCCAACACCCTAGCCCCTTCCGCCATGGCGCTGATCATCATCCCGTTCCAGGCGGTGAGGATCTTGTCGTCCAGGGCCGGGGGGATGCGCGTGAGGCGCGCGGCATAGACCAGCGGCTTCACTCGCTCGATCGTGCGGCGCAGTTCGTCAGGCTCGATGCCCAGCTCCTTCGTCACCTCGTCCAGCGGCCGCAGGCGATTGGGGATACTGGTATGTTCCCAGTTGCCGCCCGGGGTGATGTCGTAGAAGGCACAGACGCGCCGCGCCTCTTCCGCGTCCGGGACGACGGCCCTGATTTGCTCCGGCGTCCAGACGAAGAACTTGCCTTCCACTCCTTCGGAGTCCGCGTCCGTGGCCGAATAGAAGCCCCCGTCCTGCGCCGTCATCTCGCGCAGGATGTAGTCCATGGTTACAACGGCGACGCGACGTTACTCCTGATCCTGGGTGGCCTGATGGGCTTCGAGATACGTGCGGGTCAGCAGGGCATTGTCATAGAGCATTTTCTCAAAGTGGGGGACCAGCCACCGGTCGTCGGTCGAATAGCGGGCGAACCCGCCTCCAATCTGGTCGTACATGCCGCCGGCGGCCATCGCGTCCAGTGTCTTTCGTACCATCTGCAAGGTCTGCGGGTCGCCGGTCCGGTGGTGGCTGCGGAGCAGGAGGGAGAGACCGGTGGCGGGTGGAAATTTGGGGGCGCTGCCGAACCCTCCGTGCCTGGCGTCGAACTCCTCGGCGAATTGCGTGACGGCTTGGTCTAGCTCGGCCTGGCCTACGGTCATCGGGATGCCGCCTTGGAGGCTCTGCTTCAACCGCTCGGTCACGTGGGCGGCTTGTTGCCGAAGGGCCTCTTGGTCCTTGCGCCAGAACTCCACGACTTTGAGCAGGACGGAGGGAAACCCGGGGCGGCCCCACTTGTCGGCTGGGGGAAAATAGGTGCCGGCGAAGAAGGGCTGTTGGTCGGGCGTGAGAAAGACGGTCATGGGCCAGCCGCCTTGGCCTTGATTGAGCTGGAGGGTGGCCTGCATGTAGATCTCGTCCAGATCGGGCCGCTCTTCCCGGTCCACCTTGATGCAGACGAAGTGTTCGTTCATGAGCGAGGCGATCCGCTCGTCCTCGAAGGATTCCCGTTCCATGACGTGGCACCAGTGGCAGGCGGAATAGCCGATGGAGAGGAGGATGGGGCGGTTCAGTTCGCGCGCCCGGTTCAGGGCTTCGTCGCCCCAGGGGTGCCAATCCACGGGATTGTGGGCATGTTGCAGCAGGTAGGGACTGGTTTCACGGGCCAGGCGGTTGGCCGGTCGGTGGCTCTGTATCACGAAGTTCACCGTACCATCCGTCGTCGCGGCCGGTCAACCGCCTGCAGGATGCTTAAAAAGTCCGCCAGCCAAAAATGAAACGGCCCGTAACCTCGGGATGAACCGGGCACGGGCCGTTTGATCGGCAAAGACGGAGGGCAGAAGAATTAATGACCCTTCTTCTCTTCCTTCTTCTCAGCCTTTTTCTCGGCCTTCGTCTCGGCCTTCTTCTCAGCCTTGGCGTCACCCTTGGGGGCGTCGGCTGCGAGGGACATGCCGCTGAAGCCGGCGAGGAACATCACCGCGAGCATGGCAATCATAATCCGCTTCATCAGAGATCACCTCCTTCCAACGATGGTTTGCTGACTCCGACTTCCTGATCAAAACGAGCATTGACCCTAGACTAACATGCCGAGGATTGTCAACTGGGATTTGCATGGTCGCCGGTGTTGCGCCGCTTCGAGATTACCGGCCTTCGCCCAGGCTTCGCTCATAGAGCAGCACCTTCCACCCGTCTTCCTCGCTCAAAAACTGGCCGACGATGGGGAGCATGCCGGTGCCGGGGACTTTGCCCGATTGGCCGAGGCTCCCGTTCTTCAGCACCCACATCATTTCCCCCGGCGTCCGGACCTTGGCGAATTTGGGATTCGTAAAGTCGCGCGGCTGGATCGGCAGGACCTTGGCGGCGCCTCCGTCGCCCTTGCCTTCGGTGCCATGGCATTGAAAACAAGTGCCGCGGCCCAGAAAGATCGCCTTGCCTTCGGCAAGGATTTCCGGGGTGGGGGCGAACGGCGGCTTGTCGGCCTTGGCCGCCGACAATTCCCCGGCCGGCACCCGCGGAACCTTGATGTCGAACTCGCCGCCCGCCTGTCCGTAGCCGGACGGATCGGTGGCCAGGCCGGCCCCCGGGAATAGTAACGCCGCTATAATGGCCGCAAGAAACGTGCGCGTCAGCACCATGCCTCCTCCCCCCAAAATAGTGAATGATGAAGATGCAATCTCGATCAGGGGGCGGAGTCTAGCACAGGGAGAAATGTCGAGGCAATCGGCCCAGGGCTTCGGCCTGAGACATCGGAGATTGTGCTAGAATGCCGCCCACGCAGTTGTCGGCGGGCAGGGGTGTCATGGCGTTCGACGCGGCAAAGCAGGCCAAGTTCCAGGCCCAAATGGCCAGGCGCATCGAGGAACTCAAGGGCAAGACGGAGGACAGCCTCGACTTCGCCATGGACCACATGATGCAGGATCGGGTCGATACCTATTTCAAGGTTGAAGAAGGGCTCGAAGAGATCGACCGGACCCTGGTCTTGATCGAAGAAGAGCTGGCAGAGATTCGAGACCATAGCGGGGCGCTCCGGCTGCAGTCCCGGTTGGAATTCGTGGAGGACCGGTTCGAAGAGTTCGACAGCGAGGTCCGCCAGCGTCCGAGACGCCATCGCCGCCGGATCAATTTCGCCAACTTCTTCAAGGCGGCCGGAGGGGGCGGCGGCGAAGCGCCGGCGGCCCGCGGCGAGATCGGGAGCGTGTCCGAAGCCTTTGCCGTGCTGGGGTTGGAATACGGCACCTCGATGGCGCAGGTCACCGCCGCGTTCCGGCAGCGGGCCAAGACGCTGCACCCTGACGCGCGCAAGGGGGATCGTAGCGCGGAGCCGGAATTGCGCCGCATCATCGAAGCCTATCAATATCTCAAGGAGCAGTTGAGTTTGTCCATGACGGAGCCGCCTCGCGAGGTGTGAGCGGCCGAATCGCCCCGGATAGATCGAGCGCCATGATGCAGCCCAGCCAACACTATATTGCCGATCACGCAGGATTGCAGGTCCTGTGTGCCCGCTTGCGGGAGCATCCGCGGTTTGCCCTGGACACGGAATTCGTCGGGGAGGACAGTTTCGTGCCCCGGTTGGAACTCATTCAAGTGGCGGCGGGGGACGTCAGCGCCGTGATCGACTTTCCCGCCATCGGGTCACTTGGGGGCTTCGCGGACTTGCTCCGCGATCCGGGCATCGAGAAGGTGGTGCATGCGGGACGGCAAGACTTAGAACTGTTTTATGCGCACACGGGACAACTCCCGGCCTCCGTGTTCGACACGCAAGTGGCTGCGGCCATGGTCGGGTACGGGACGCAGGTGGCCTATGCACAGCTCGTGCAGCGCATTGTCGGGGCCAAGTTGGACAAATCCCATACCCTGTCGAACTGGAGCCAGCGCCCGCTGGCTCCCGAGCAGATCGCCTATGCCCTCGACGACGTTCTGTACTTGCTGCAAGTCCATGAACATCTCCGGCAGCGGCTCCTGTCGTTGGGTCGTCTGGAGTGGGTGCAGGAGGAATTTCGGCGGCTGGAGACTAAGTTGGTGGACGCCTCCTCGGAAGCCGGGCTGCGGTATCAGCGGGTTCGCGGATGGGATGGGTTGCGGCCCAAGGCGGCAGCGGTGCTGCGGGAGCTGGTGAATTGGCGGGAAGGGGAGGCCAGGCGGCGGAACGTGCCGCGTGGGCGGATCGTGCGGGACGAAATCCTGCTGGAACTGGCGCGCCGCCAGCCGGCGAGCCAGGCGGCCTTGCGCGCGACGCGCGGGCTTCATGCATCCGAAGCGGAGCGCAACGGAGCGGCCATCCTGGCGGCGATCGCCGCCGGCTTGGCCCTGCCTCCGTCGGAGTGGCCGGAGATTCCGCGCGAGCGCAAGCCGGAGCCGGAGGCTGCCGGCCTCGTGGAACTGCTCCAAGCCGTCTTGAAGGCCTGTGCCTTGGAGGCGGAGATCGCGCCGAGCCTGCTGGCGACCGCCTCGGACCTGCAACAATTGGCCGATGCGAAGGGCGATCGGGAGCAGGTGGACGTGCCGGTGTTGCAAGGTTGGCGGCGGGCCCTGGCTGGCAAGACGTTGCTTAAGGTGCTGGATGGAACCCTGCGAGTCCGCGTCGAACCGAAGAGCAGCAGACTTCGGATCGAGCCGGCGGGATCTGAGGGCTAGAGCAACTGCTTGATCGTGTCGGCAGGCCGGGCCAGGATCGCGCGGGACCCCTTCTCAACCAACGGACGCTGAATTAAATCCGGATGGGCGACCATGAGATCGAGCAGCTCGTCCTCCGACACCTGTTTTTTCGCCAGCCCCAGCGTTTTGTAGAGGTCTTCCTTGGTCCGCACGACGTCCTTGGCTGTGAGCCCCGCTTTCTTCAGCAACGCTTTCAGCGCCGTCGTTGTGAACCGTTGCTCGTAGTAGTTGACGGAGTCGTAGGGTTGGCCGCTGGCCTTGAGCAGCGACACGGCTTCCCGGCAGGTGCTGCACGTGGGCTTTTGGTAGATCGTCATCTTCATCCTGTGTCTCTCCCTGTCATTTCGGTCGCTTGACCTGCTTTTTCAGCCTATGTTACATGAAGCCAACATATGCCTACAGCAGGAACCAGTTCAAGCGGCAGCTTTGCGACGGCCCAAGCAGGCCAGCGGACCCTGAAGGACTTGCGGACGAAGCGCAAGGGGCAACCGGTGTTCGTGGTCGGGCACGTGCCGGAGCGCAAGGGCCAGGAAGCGGTCTTCGAACTGTTCAATGTCCGTCTGGCGGTCGTGAAGTTTCCCGACGGGGCCCTCCTGGGTTATGACCCGACGGAACTGCTCTTGCCCGCGGAGATCGACGAAGCCGGCGTGGCCTATTTCGAGATCAGACATTGCGGGCAATGCGAACAGCCGTTCCCGCTGACCCATGAGGAGGCGGCAGCGGAGGAGGAGCCGATAATTTGTCCGAACTGCGCCTCTTGAGTTGTTAGTTTTGAATTTTCAGTGTGGAGTTGAATACTCCACGCGCATAACGCCACACTTTTCGCTGTTGATTCAATCCACGAGCGGGCCGAACTCCAGAGCCTTCTTGATCAGGCAGTCTCCCGCCACGCCTTGCAGCGGCATCGGCAGCATGCTCGCATCCAGCACGCGGACGCCCACGATCCGATAGCCCTCCGGATTCTTCCAAGCCTCGGCTCTCAAGGCATGACAAATTTCCAGCTTTCGCCAGATCAGGTTGTCGAGAATCGGGTCGGTGGGGATCAAGGCCGCCTCGACGGGCGCTCCGCCTTCCGATACTTGCGCGACCACATGTTTTTTGTCTTTGGAGACTTTGGTGACCACGGCAAAGATTACCACGGGGTCCTGCTGAGGCAGGGCCGCTGTCGCCGAGCACACCAAAGCTGCGGCAGCCAGGATGCCGACCCATTGTCCTTGCCTCTTCGTCATTCGCGAACCTCTCGCGTGCTGGGCATGACGCCAGGTCTCGCATCAGCGGGAGCCGCCGTTGGGCCTCCATGGCTGATCGCGCTCGTGCCGATCCTCTTGCCTGGCGCTTCTGGACGCGGAGCGGTCGACGCGCCGGTCGACGTCGGCTCCGATCCATTCCGTACCCACATGGCCAGCCCTGCGATGAGGGCAAGGCTTCCTGCCAGCAGGACGATGAGCAATGGACGAGTCATGAATCCTGCATCTGCGGCAGGCATGTTATCGATGGCGCTCCCATGAGCCGGTTCATTTCAGTAAGCCAATCAATTTCAGTATGCCAAGCCGAACTCGGTATTGCAAGATCGCCGGCGGCTTGACGGCTGCGATGACTGGCACCTATGATTGGCGTCAGGAGGAGGCGTTGCGAGATGCCGCATGACTTCATGCCGGGCCTCGCCGGGGTGCCGGCCGCCAAGTCCGCCGTGAGCGACGTGGATGGCCAACGGGGCATCCTGGAATACCGGGGCATTCGCGTCGAAACGCTCTGCGCCGAGTCGTCCTTTCTGGAAACGGCGTGGTTGCTGCTCTTCGGCCGCCTCCCGAGCCGATCGGATTTCGACCGCTTCGTCCGCGACATCACCCGCCACCGGCGGATCAAGTACCGCCTCGTGGATCTCATCAAGTGCTTGCCGGAGTCGGGGCATCCGATGGACGCGCTGCAGGCGTCCGTGGCGGCCTTAGGCATGTTCTATCCGGGCCGTGACGTCACGGATGCGGACAACAATTATTGGTCGGCGGTACGGCTCGTGGCCAAGCTCCCCACGATCGTCGCGGCCTATGCCCGGCTGCGGCGGGGCGACGACTATGTGCCGCCGCGCGACGACTTGAGTTTCGCCGAGAACTTTCTCTACATGCTGACGGAGCGCCTGCCTGATGCGACGTTGAGCCGGACTCTGGACGTCTGCTTGATTCTGCATGCCGAGCACACGATGAACGCGTCCACCTTTGCCGGGCTCGTGACGGCTTCGACCCTGGCCGACCCCTATACGGTCGTGGCCTCGGCCATCGGCGCGCTCAAGGGGCCCTTGCACGGGGGGGCCAACGAAGACGTCGTGCAGATGCTGCGCGCGATCGGCGCACCCGGGAACGTCAGGCCTTATCTCGCTCGGCTCCTGGCGGAGAAGCAAAAGATTGCGGGGATGGGGCACCGGGTCTACAAGGTCAAGGACCCGCGCGCGACCGTGCTCCAGGAGCTGTGCGAACCGGTGTTTCGGGAAAGCGGCGCGTCACCGCTCTATGCCACAGCGATGGAGGTGGAACGGGTTGCGGCGGAACTGCTGGCGGAGAAGGCGATTTATCCTAATGTGGATTTCTATTCCGGAATCCTCTACGACAAGATGGGGATCGAGGCGGATTGTTTTACCCCGATTTTTGCCATGGCCCGTGTGGCCGGCTGGTTAGCCCACTGGTTCGAGCAGCTCCGCGATAACAAGCTCTACCGTCCGGAGCAAATCTACGAGGGCGAACATCATCGTCCCTATGTGCCGTTGATCCAGCGGTAACCTGGTTGCTCCTCTAACAACCCACTTACAATAGCGTGCCGTTCGTCCCTTGTCTCATCGAGACACAGTTGAGACAGGGTCATGCTTGCTTGCGTCTCACGACCGAGGCTCCACTTTGGGATGGCTTGTGCAGTGTCTTGCCGATGTCATTGAGTTTGCTGGAAATATTTTGCATAGAGTAATTGGCACGTACATTGATCATGTCCCGGTTGCGGCGGCGAGCGGGATTGGTGGGTCTGGAGGAGGAGGCGGGGGATGTTGGCAAAGGGGTTGTTGGTCGAGGATCGTCACGGGCAGGAATATTTGTTGAGCATAGACGAACAGGGGCAGGGCGGGCCGCACGATGTGCGCATCAGCAGACGTGTGGCCGGCCAGTGGGTTGTAATAGGGGCTATGGATCGTCCTGCTGCCTCTGTGCGCGAAGGCGTTATCGGGGCTTTGCTGGATTTCTTCACCGGCATTTGCCGTATTCTTTCTCAAAACGACAACCGCCAACCTCCTCAACGGATGAGGGTGGCCATGCGGACGCGCGTGACTCAGTCGTGATGCCGCCGCGCATCCCTCAAGCCGATGGTGGGAGAAAGGGGGGATGAGGGCCGACTGCTCCTAGGGATGTTTCCGTGTGGGTCGTCTGCGAGACTACGATGAAAATCTTGACAAATCATCAGGTTGTGCATACATTTCACAGGAGCCCCATGGCGCTCACGGCCTCAGGGTAGCCCGGAAAGGATCGAGCCTCTCGTGCATTACGAAGACTATTGGGGACTGAAGCTTTCGCCCTTCGAAAACGTACCGGATCCCAAGTTCTATTTCCCCTCACCGAAACACGAGGAGGGCCTGCACCGGCTTCTCTACGGCGTGGAAGCCCGTAAGGGCGCTCTGCTGCTCACCGGCGAGATCGGGTGTGGCAAGACGACCCTCAGCCGCCAGTTTATTCAGCACTTGGCTCATGAACGGTACGATACGGCGCTGATTGCCAACCCCGCCATCGATGGGGAAGAATTTATCGGCGAAGTGTTGTATCAGTTCGGATTGACCGCCAACGGGGGGAAGCTTGACCGGCTGCACCAGCTCAACGAACATCTGCTGGAGAATTTGAAAAAAGGCAAGGACACGGTGGTGATCGTGGATGAAGCCCAGGCGATCAAAGACGACAGTGTGTTTGAGGAGCTTCGACTGCTCCTGAACTTCCAGCTCAACGATCGCTTTCTGCTGACGCTTATCCTGCTCGGCCAACCGGAGTTGAATGCGCGGATCAACGCGATCAAGCAGTTTTCGCAGCGCATCGCCATCCGGTTCCATCTGCCGGCCTTCGACCTGCAGGAGACCACCAAATATTTGGAATTCCGGCTCCAGACCGCCGGTGCCGACCGGCGGCCTATTTTCTCGCCGGATGCCGTCGAGCTGATTTATCGGAGTTCCGGCGGGATTCCGAGAAACATCAATACAAGGGCGAGTGGGCCGACAATAATCCCATCGTGTCGTTCAGCAGTCCCTTGCTCATCTTTGGCGTGCTGATCTATGACATGATCCATATCACCGTGGAACGGGTTCGAACCGGCAAGGTCGCGTCGGTCAAGCAATGGATCGAATATGTGGGCAAGGATCATTTGCACCACCGGTTTGCGCGGATGCTCGGAAGCCGGCGGGCCAGCGTCGAACTTATCTTTGCGCTGGTGACGGCGTTGGGCTTGGCGGCGATTGTGCTGCGCAAGGCCGGCACGACGGAGGCCATTCTCTTGCTGGCCCAGGCTGCCTTGATCGTGATCATCATTACTATTTTGGAGCACTGCGGTCGACGCGAGCATGAACCGTAGTCGAAGGGCAGGCAGAGGGGGGAATGGCTATATGGTACCGACGGTAGAGTGGAGAGATGGGGCGGTCAGGCTGCTGGATCAGGCGCAGCTCCCGGAACGCGTGGTCTTTCTGGATTGCCGCGATTATCAGACGGTCGCCCGGGCCATCAAGGAGCTGCGGGTGCGGGGGGCTCCCGCTATCGGCGTGACGGCAGCGATGGGCGCGGCGCTTGGGTCAAAGGCCATTCAAGCCAGTGACTTTTCTATATTCCATAAACAATCGCTTGAAATATGTGACGCTCTGGCTGCGACTCGTCCGACCGCGGTGAATCTCTTCTGGGCGATCGACCGGATGAAGCGGACCCTGGCTGCGTGCCGGCAACTGCCGGTCGAAGAGATCAAGCGAAAGTTGGTGGAGGAGTCGCAGCTGATCCTGGATGAGGATATCGCGATGAACAAGGCGATGGGACGGCACGGGGCGGCGCTCGTCAAGGACGGGCAGACGATCCTGACCCATTGCAACGCGGGCGCCCTGGCTACGGCCGGCTATGGGACGGCCTTGGGAGTGGTGCGGGCTGCCTGGGAGCAGGGCAAGAAAATTCAGGTCTTTGCCGACGAAACGCGTCCCGTGCTGCAAGGGGCGCGCTTGACCGCCTGGGAGTTGATGCAGGACGGGATCCCCGTGACGCTGATCACCGACAACATGGCCGGCGCCTTGATGAAGCAGGGGCTGGTGCATCTCTGCGTCGTGGGGGCGGATCGGATTGCGGCCAACGGGGACGTGGCCCACAAGATCGGCACCTATTCGGTGGCGGTGCTGGCCAGGGCGCACCACATTCCCTTTTACGTGGCGGCTCCCTATTCGACCATCGATTTGCACACGCCCTCGGGCGAGCAGATTCCCATCGAGCAGCGAGCGTCGTCGGAAGTTACGTCGGTGTGCGGCAAGGCGGTGG